>CAIWEX010000083.1 GCA_903911795.1 uncultured Schlesneria sp. | reverse complement strand
GATGTTGATAGCAGTGGTCGGGAGACCCGCGCCGAACAAGGCCCACAATCACTCCCGAATTATTGTTGGCGAATCGCCCACAAGTGCTTGAACGTTCGCATATAAATCGTTCCATTCGAGATCGCGGGTGAGGCCGACTGATCTTCGCCCAGATCATTCTCGGCCAGCTTCTTGAATTCGCGACCAGCCTGGATCACATTCACTTTGCCATCACGTGCGGTCAGATAAATCTTCCCATCCGCATAAACGGGCGAGGCTCGATGGCGCTGACGGTGAGTCGCCTGCGTGTAGATTTCTTTGCCCGTCTTGGCTTCCAGCACCGTCAAATTGCCGTTTTCCATGCAGAGATAGGCGAGATCATCGACGACGACTGGGGTCGGGACGTCCGGCGTCTTCTTGAATGACCAGTAACGCTTGTCGCTGGCGTTTGTAATATCTCCCTTACCATCAGCCTTGATGGCCAGAATGGGATGCCCCTTGGCTGAAGGAGCAATAATCAAACCTGGCACAGCGACAGGCGACGCGACAAACCGGAGTGTCGGATCGTAGCGAAGTTCGGGATCGTCACGTCGGTTCAAGCCGCCACATCGCCACAGTTCGTGACCATCTTTCAGATCATGCGCGATGATGAAGTCTGCACCGTGAGTCAGCAGGAACTTGGTGGCACCATCGTGATACATTATCGCCGAAGCATACGAGTGCTCATTTTCCGCTTCCGCATCACTCGGTCGATCGACTTTCCAGACCTGCTTACCCGTCGCTCCATCCAGAGCAACCACACAGGCTTCGCGAGTTTTGGGATTTCCTTCACCATGGATCAACTGGAGATAAAGGACCCCGTCTTCCAGAACGGGTGTGGAACTCATTCCAAACTGGATGTTGAACTTGCCATAGCGATCCTGCAGATTCGCCTTCCAGACTTCGTTGCCATCAACGGTATAACAGGCCAGGACTCCGTCCCCCATGAAGGTCCAGACATGCTTTCCGTCGGTCACTGGTGATGGGGACGCTGAATTTCCTTCGTCCCCACGTGCCACCTTGTTTCCCGAGGAAACGGTCTTTTGCCAAAGTTGCTTCCCCGTGGAATCAATCGCGATCAATAGCAGGTCACCAGCATCATTGACGGAGGTCAGATAGATTCGATTATCCCAGACAACCGGTGAGGCCCCGGCAGAACCCGGCAGCGCGACTTTCCAGGCGATATTCTTGGTGGGACTCCATTCGGCCGGAAGATTCTTTTCCCCGGAAATCCCATTTCCACTTGGCCCCCGCCATCCCGGCCAGTTTTCCGCTGAAGCGATTCCTGAAAGACAAACAGCAGCAAGAGCGAGCAGAGATCGACGTAACGGAAGCATCATGGCAACGGTTCCTGACAGGCGGGAATTGCATCAGCAGAAGCTGCTCAGTGTGCCGGGAGTCTTCTCGATCGTCAATCGTTCCGATCAGACAAAAGCGTTGCCAGGGTTGTGGCTCGATTCGTAATGATTCACTTGAGAAATCAGTCGACAATTTCAAACTCGATCATGGTGCTGATGAGTTGGTCTTTCTTGACCGATTCGCCGGGGTTTGTTCCCGCGACGTTGATCGAGACCGAGTGTTTCAGGTTGTAAGCTCCTGCAACGGGAGACTTGAGATACGGATGCCAGTGCTGCTGGCCGGGGCGCGGGTTCTCGCCGAGGCCGAAGCTCAAGTAGAACGGACCGAGTGCTTCGCCGGGTTCGAGCGTCTCATGATAGTGCGGGATGTGCCCGAGGAGTGCGACGTTTTCGAGAGGAAGTTGTTCTCCCTTGGCGCTGAGCAATTTGGGAGGATTGCCGAAGAAGTCGGGAGCGGTGTCGAATTTGATGGGGTTGTCACTCGTATTACGGAAGAAGACCACAAGCGGCACTCGTTCACCAATCCGAAACGTTCGCTGCGGCTTCGTCAAGGCAATGCCGTATTGCAGACCGATCTTTGGTTCCCCCCATTCTGGTTTGAACTTGTCGATGTACTCGGCAGCCACTTTTCCAACGTAATGGCCGTTCTCTTCGACTCGATCCTGTCGAGAATGAGGTCCGGGGCCTGCGGGTTGTTCGACGTTGGCCGCGTCGGCATTAAATGACCAGACGGCAAGAGCCTGCTGCATGTCTGAGAACGCAACTGCCAGGCGCTGGCCGTTATCAGAGAACGCTGCGTCATTCGCTTCGGTCTGAAGTTCGAAAAGTCTCGCCCCCGTTCGCGTGGACCAGATCGGCACAACAGAGTGGTACTTGTCTGCGGCGAATTCCTCCTGCGTACCAAGCCGCGCGAGCCATTGGCCGTCCTTGGAGAAGACCAGCCCCGGACTCCCGCTGCTGCTGTAGCGGTACTGTCCATCAAGCTGTTGCAACAGTTTACCCGATGTCGCGTCAATCAACTTCACGCCGAGGATGTCACCCATCGCGAGGTGTTTACCGTCGGGTGAAAGCTGAACACTCCAGACATGGCTGGCATATTGGCTGGGGATCGTCGGTGATCGCTCCGCGATCACACGCTGGTTCGCGGGCCGAACCAGGTCTTTCGCCCCCGAGTTGTCATTGGAAATCGACTGAATCAACTTCCCGGTACTCGTTTCCCAAATCTTTGCCCCATTGCCGTTGGTGGTGACAAGCCGTGTCCCGTCCGTCGACAGATCAATAGCCTTTAAGTCCGTCGCCCCCTTGTCAATCACCGTTTGCAAGACCTTTCCAGTGACTCCATCCCAGACAATCACATGTGCGTCGTAAGAAAGCGTTAAGCGTCCGGGTAGCGCCCGATGGCCGACAATCACCGAGAGATCTGGAGTGCAATCCAGCTTGTCGATGGCACAGTCATAGATCCCTTCCTTCGTTTTGAACGGAAGTTTTTTGAGCAGCTTCCCCGTCGCCGTGTCCCAAATGCCGACATAGGCATCGGTCGCCGCGATGATTCGCCGACGATCTCTCGAGAACTTCAACGTCCCTTCGCGAAACGGTCGCCCATGTTTGTCGGCCTGAAGCTTAAGCTCGCTGATCAACTTCATACCAATAACATCCCATCGCCGAATCGTAATGAAGCTCTGATTCGAAGCCGTCACCAGTTCCTTGCCGTCGTTATCAAACCCGACTGCCTGCATGATCCAGTGATCTGGTAAAAGCAATGCAGGCTTCGTCCTCACACGCGGCACGATTGCCGGTGGTGCCTCACCCCGCGCTTGTTGAACTCGGCGGAATTTGAAGTCCTGCTCGACTCGTTTCTGTCCGAGCTTCACAAGTAACGAGATCTCACCCTTCGGCTCGATTAACTCATACCCCGGCATCGTCCAGACACCGAACTTGCTTTCTTCCGTCTTTTCACCAATCCAGCGCCGTAGGTGGCCCTCATTGTCTGTGAAGTTTTTCTGCCCCTTTGACGTGGCACCATTGTCTGTGAATTTTGCTCCGATGTTTTCTGCGTAGATCGGATGTGCCCAGTCTTCGCCTGCGGCGACTTCTTCGTAAAACTCGACGCCGGGAATTCCTTTGCCGGTCTCGACATCGATCGCCCGCAGCACGAGTTCGACGGCAGGTTCCAGAGTGAACGTGATACGTGCTGGCCGATCTTTTGTTGCTGGTTCAAAACCACTCTCGCGCCGTTTGCCATCGAGCCACTTCTCGACTTGTGATTCAGTGACTCGAACATTGAGTGATCGAGACAGGCCCTGTCCGTTTCCTGTCCAGAACTTTTCGAAGGTCAGATATGGCCTTTCCTGTTCGGACGAAAGGTGCAGGTAATAGAAACCGACCGGCAGGG
>CAIWEX010000082.1 GCA_903911795.1 uncultured Schlesneria sp. | reverse complement strand
CCACCGCAGCCGCATCAAATGGTGGTAACTGTTCGTCCAGACTGAGGCGCTGGATTAACTGGGCGTACAGCAATCCTGCCGGCATTTCGTGGTCGAGTTCATCATCAAAGTCGGCTTTGATTCGAAAGATCTCGCGGAAGTCCTCGTCATGCTGGTAAAGGAGGTGATAGAGCGAAGGATGCCCCAGGACGACCAGTTTCACATTCAGCGGCATCGGTTCAGGTTTGAGTGCCGAGACAGAGAACATCGAGAATGGGTCATAGTCTTCATAAGCGATCTGCCCCGATTTCAAGACTCGTTTCAGTTGTCTCCAGACATACGGTTCTGCCAGCGCATCAGCCAGATGAAAGACAAGGTAACCGCCGTTTGCGCGATGAAGGCTGCCGGCTTTGATCCGGGTAAAATTGGTCACGACATGACCGAGGCGATCGACGATCCGGTCGACTGTACCGAACAGATTCCGGTAAGTCGGGGCCGATTCAATCACCACCGGGGCCTGATTACGATCACGATTACTGACCAGCACATTTACCTGATACTCGAAGAATCGCTCCTGAACATCTGCCTCAAGAGGCTCGCCATGCGACTTCTCAACAGCCTGCTTCTGCAGCTGGTCCGCACGTCGCCGAAAACGATCCAGATTCTTCAGAAAATGGGCCTTCAGGCGACCGAGCCATTGAGTCACTCGGTCGTTGGAATATCGTTTTGCAATCTCGTTGATGAACGGTTCTACGAGTGTGTTGGCAAAACTGCGTTCGACCTGCCGCACTTCGGAATTCAGTTGCTGTTCCAGTTCGCTTTGCCTTTCGGCAATTCGCTCGACGACCGACATCAAGTCACGTTGCCGCTGGTCAATCTCTTTCAATTCGTCAGGGGACAACTTTTCCGCATCTTCATCTGAGATCGGGTGCCCATCGCGCAGTGGCGTAAACATCATCTGATGTTCTGCGACCTGTTGAACCGAGAAGCTCCGTTTTTTTGCTTCTTCGTTCAGTTCCTCGAAAAGTGCCTCGCTGCGGTCCTTGAACGTCTTTCGCAATCGATCCTTTTCATGACTGAAGTCTTCCCGTTGAAATGCCTTGGGAATCTCGTCGAGCAATCGACTGACCAGTCCTTTCATGTCGCTCTGCAGCTGAGATCCGACACCGGCGGGAAGCGACAGCAAACTCGGCTGTTCCTGCTCTTCAAAGTTATTGACATAGACCCAGTCCTCCGGGACGGGATCATGCCTGGCACGATCCGTGAGCGTTCGGCGGACGAGTTCCATACGTCCCGTGCCACTCATTCCAGACATGAACAGATGGTACCCCGGCTGACGGAGTGCCAATCCAAGATCAATGGCCCGCAGCGCCCGTGGTTGCCCAACAATGCCATCCAGCGGAGCCACATCCCGAGTGGTTGAAAATCCAAAGGCGGTACAATCAATTTCGGGGCCAGTTTCGCTCGCCGACAATTCCCGAAGGGGTGTTGGTGCTGATGCCGTCATATTGCCTTCAATACATTGGTGCTGATCTGGGTTGTCGAATAAGTAGTATCAGTTGTCGATGCGGGAAGGCCGTTTCGGAACGGTGACCCGCATGACGCCATTATCAAATTCAATGGCAATCCGGTCCGGATCGACGGGAGACGTCAACGGGAACTGACGCGAAAAAGTTTTCTGGATTCTTTCAACACAGATGGAACATCGCGTTCGGCTGACTTCGGCGGTCTCACGACGCCCGCGGATGACCAGGCGATTTCCCTGAATGAACACATGAACGCTCTCAGGTGAAAGGCCGGGTGCGTCGGCTTCGATGATGTATGCGGAACTCGATTCCTGAATTTCAAACGTCGGTTGACAACTCCCGTCATCAGGAGGATGCCCCCAGGGTTCGTAGATCAACTCGTTGAACAGTCGCTCGACGTGTTGATCCACGCCGAACGAAATTGAAATTCGATTCCAGAAGGATTTCGCCATGTCGATCCTCCGTTTCTTCAGCGTGCCGTGATGAACGGATTGGGAGGGCGTGGAAATCCCCAACTGGCCGCCAACGCATCGGCAGCTTCCTCGATATCACTGATGTCGCCCCAACCGCCATTCCTGAGGAACGCGTGAGCGAACTCGTGGGCGATCACGTAGAACGCAAATTCTTCCTGGCAATCCGCCAGTTTAGGCCGCAAGACCACGCAGCGGCTTTCACTCCCAATCGGCCCGGGACTTGCCATCCAAAGTGACCAGCCTTCGCCTGGAACAAAATTTTCCAAAGCGATGCGAAATCGAGGGTCGTCGAGAAAATCTCTCTGAACGTCGCTGGGGAGCAGATTCAATACGACTCGCACCCGATTTTGAAGCGGTTCGCATTCGGCAAACGATTCCAGATGTTGAGAAAAGATTTGAAGTTCCTCCCTTGGACCACCAACGTCGCCCAACACACCTACTCGGACAGTGGTCAATTGGTTATACTCTCTTCAGGCACGGAGCAGTACCGTCATTGATTTCATCGCCTGCGGAGCCAGCTGGAAATGTCTGAGGAAGTGAAGCGGAGTAAGATCGAGGTCATCAAGGAAAACAGCCGACAGTTGCGGGGCACGCTGTCGGAAGAATTAACGCACGACCACGAATTCTGCGGAGATTCGGAACAGTTGCTGAAGATGCACGGGATCTATCAGCAAGATGACCGCGACAGTCGCAAAGCCAAGAATGCCGATGGAACGGCCAAGGGCAAACAGTTCATTTTCATGGTCCGGACGGCGATCCCCGGCGGAAAAGTCACTGCCAGCCAGTTCCTCGATCATCTCGACCTGTGCGAAAAGTACGGCAATGGAACGCTGCGAGTGACGACCCGGCAGGGCTTTCAGTTGCACGGCGTCATCAAGTCGCACTTGAAAGAAGCGGTTAAGGGAATCAACGACACGTTATTGACGACTCTCGCCGCTTGCGGTGACGTCAAGCGAAACGTGATGGCCTGCCCGGCCCCGATCAAGAACAATCCGGCTCATGATCAGATGCAGGCGTTGGCAGACGAGTTGGCCGAGCACCTGAAGCCGCGGACGACGGCATATCATGAGATCTGGCTGACCGATGAAAACGGTGAACGGACCAATGTCGCTGAATTCAAACCGGTGGAAGAACCGATTTACGGTCAGCTTTATCTGCCGCGCAAGTTCAAGATCGGCCTGGCTCTGCCGGAAGACAATTGCATCGATCTGTACACGCACGATCTGGGATTCCTGGCGATTGTTGAGAACAATCAGGTCAAGGGCTACAACGTGCTGGTCGGCGGTGGCATGGGCAAAACGCCGTCTGCCGAAAAGACGTTTGTCGCGATCGCTCAGCCGATGGCGTTTGTAACTCCTGATCAAGTCATCGCTGTCTCAGAAGCGGTTGTAAAAGTTCAACGTGACTTTGGTAATCGCGAAGATCGCAAAGTGGCCCGCCTGAAATACCTGATTCACAACCAGGGACTGGCGTGGTTCAAGACCAAGGTTGAAGAGTATTACGGAAAGCCGTTGCAGGGACCCCTCGATGTGGAAGTGACCGATGTTGACGATCACATCGGGTGGCACGAGCAAGGGGATGGCAAGCTGTTTTTGGGGATCAACATCGAGTGTGGTCGCATCAAAGATGAAGGCTCACTGCGGATCAAGACGGGTCTGCGTGCCATTCTGAAAAAGTATGGCATGGCGACTCGACTGACTGCACTGCAGGCCGTGATTCTGTGCGACATCGATCCGAAATACCGAGCCGACATCACACAATTGAT
>CAIWEX010000081.1 GCA_903911795.1 uncultured Schlesneria sp. | reverse complement strand
CGTACTTGAAGTACGTCCGATAGACCCAATTGAACAACGGATTCGTCGGCATCGAGAACTCGAGCACGGCGACACGGCCGCCGGGCTGGCAGACTCGGACCATCTCACGCAAGCCTTTTTCAGTGTCGGTCACATTGCGCAATCCGAATGCCACGGAAACGATCTGGAATTGGTTGTCGTCAAACGGAAGGTGCTGAGTGTCCGCTTCACGAAACGTCAACGACGCGGCCCCGGCAGAGATTTGTTTTGCAAAACGCTTGTCTCGCTTGGTCTCTGCAATGCGCAGCATTTCCGGCGTGAAGTCGGTCGCTTCGATCGGAATCTGGCCCTTGCCCGCTTTCCAATAAGCAAGTGCCAGATCGCCAGTACCGGTACAGACATCCAGGATAGGAGAAGTTCCCTGCGGCGAAACGGCGCGAACTGTCCGCCACCGCCAGTAGATGTCGATGCCCCCTGATAACAGATGATTCATCAGGTCGTATCGCCCCGAAATTTCGCCAAACATCTGGCGAACTCGGGCTTCAGACTTATCGACAGCGGGAAGCGTTGTTTGCATGGTAGCCTGGAAAGGAGACTGAAAAGTTTGACTAGAGGAATCGGTTCAACACCGAGCAGGGAACAATCTACTCCTCGCGTAATCCAAATTCGTGCCAGCGCCCGTTCAACTGCGTCAGCAGTTCAGCAGGCATTGCCAGGGGACGAGGACTACTGCGATGACGCGTTTCTTCGGAGAACTTGCGGGTTGCATCGATCCCCAGTTTTCGTCCCACCCCACGAATATCGGTGGATGGATCATCCATGAAGATCGGCCCGTCGACAGAGATCACATCACGCTCGGGATTCGCGTACGATCCCACCGCGAACCAGACATCCGCTTCACGCTGAACATTCACATCAGCATCGACGACCACAATCATTTTATTCAAACCGACCAGTCGCGAACCCCACAGGCCATTTAAAACCTGACGTGCCTGTAACGGATGTTCCTTGCGGATGCTGACGAAAAGCAGGTTTTGACCTGCTCCTGCAAACGGATGATGCAGATCAACAATCTCAGGAATTATCGCTTTGAGGGCAGCCAGGCTGAGTCGCTCCACTGCCAAGCCTATCCACGATTCTTCTGAAGGGGGGACTCCCGGGACGATAGCAGGGAGCAGAGGATTGGCTCGATGCGTGATTGCCGTGACTTGAATGACCGGCAATGGCTCTGCAGGAAGATAATGGCCGGCGGCCCCGGCGATCGACGGGGCTTCGGCAGGTTGCTCGGCGTAGTCGATATACCCTTCGATCACAATTTCCGAAGCGGCGGGTACTTCCAGCTCGATTGTCCGCGCCTTCACGAGATCTAACCCGGAACCTCGCAGGAATCCCCCTAAAAGCAGCGAGTCGGAAGGTGGAACGAGTGATCCTGCTGACATCAGCATCTGGATCGGGTCTCCTCCCAAAGCAATTCCGATGGGAAATTGCCGCTGCAGACGGACTGCTGATTGCCAGTGCCTGAAGGCCGCGTGATAGCGATTCCAGTGAGGAACCACCTGATTCTGTCCAATCACCTGAATCGGAATCCGTTCGACCGACCGTGCACCCGTCTCCGGATCCTGTGTCACAACATGCGCCGCAGTGATGACAGGATTCGCTTCGTCCGGCCAGTTGCGCGGGATCGGCAAATCCCACAAACTGACATCGCGCCCCAGCTTGACGACCTGCTGGCAAACGGCGGTTTTGATGACGCGGGGAGCAAATTTTGACAGGCCCGACGTGGAAGGGGCCAGTTTGAGAGCTTCGAGCCATCCACCGGATTCTGATCGCAGTTGCCGTCCGAGTTTGTCGGTCAGTTGATCGAGTGAATCGATGCCGAGAGCCAGGCAGAGTCGACGGCGGCTTCCCAGCAGATTGGTGATGACAGGAATCGAACTGTTTTTTGGCTTTTCGAAGAGCAGGGCAGGGCCACCCTCCGGGGAATTGCAGACGCGATCCGTGATCGCCGCAATTTCCAGCCCCGTATCGACGGGAGCAGAAATGCGTACCAGTTCCCCGGCGTCTTGCAGCCTTGAAACGAAATCGCTGAGGAATTCATGAGGCATAACGAAACTACTGCGAGTGAAAGCTCGATCCCCGCAAATCGCCGTGCGAACGGCGAACCCCAATCGGGGGAATCGAGCGACGGATTATAGCAAGGTCGGCAGACTTGGCACTTCCCGGCAGGAACGTTACCGTCCGTTCTTCAAGAATGGACGTCGTTGACACGAGGAACGGCCTTCCCGGGCTCGTCATTGGACGTCGACAGCAAACGACCATCCTTTAATGGACGACACCCTGAACGGGGGCCATTCCACCAACGCTCGAAATTCCTGCGGAAACATCGTCATGCTGCAACGATATTTAATGCTCTGGCTGATCCTGTCGTCAGGGATCTCTTTTTTCTGGCCGATGCTTTTTCCAGGAGTATTTGATCCGTTTCTTCCCGGCAAAGACTTTAGCAAAGATGCACTGACGGGCGCAATTTTCCTGGTCATGTTTGCCGTCGGCAGTGTCCTGCAACTGGAAGAGGTCAAGGAAGTCGGTCGCCGGTGGCCTGCGGTTATTTACGGAACTTCCGTCCAATATGGTTGCATGCCGCTGTTGGCCTATGTCATCGGACACGCCTTCGGGTTTGATAAGGTGACACTGCTGGGGGTCATCATGGTCGGGTGTGTCCCGGGGGCTATGGCCTCAAACGTTTTGACTCTGACGTGTCGAGGCAACGTCAGTTATTCCGTGGCACTCACGACACTCGCCACAATGCTGTCGCCAATCGCAGTTCCACTGGCACTCTGGCTGACCTTGGATCTGAAGGGGGACTTCAAGGGTGAGTTTGAAATGCTGAATGTTTCCAAGCAGTTGATGCTTCAAGTCGTGATGCCGGTTCTTCTCGGTTTCTGGCTGCGGCGGATGTCGAGTCTGTTCGAGAAGGTGGCAGATCAATGGGGTGGAATCATCGCCAATCTGGCGATCCTCTGGATCATTGCCGCCGTGGTGGGACTGAATCGACAGCGTCTTGGAGAAGTTCTCGGCTTCAAAAACGGCGGATTGATGGTGAGTGAACTGAAACTGCTGGTGGCTCTGCTGCTGATCAATGTGCTGGGATATCTGGCCGGTTACGTCGCAGGCCTGCTGGCAGGAATGAGCGATTCGATGCGCAGAGCACTGACCTTGGAAATCGGCATGCAGAATTGCGGTCTGGGCACGACCCTGATCCTGCAGTTATTCCCAGGCGAAGAATATCGCGCGGCCGCAATTCCAACCGCGGCATACACATTTGGCTGCGTCTTCACGGCCACGGTATTAGCGCAATACTGGTCCCGGATTCCGGCGACCGATGAGGTACAGGTTAAGCAGGACCCAGCCGAGCCAGCAGTGACATAAATTGAAGCGGTCGCCAGTCCATGTGAGGGCAACTACGGCGATCGCAGATCCGTTTCGAGCGATACGTAAGGCACAGGCACAAGTGATCACTTCTATTGCCTTCCCCTCTCCCGCGGGGAGAGTGCCGGGGTGAGGGTGCACTGCCACGACGAGAAAACTTTCGATCAAGTTCGATATCGGTCAGCACGAAACTAGCCATTCGCGAATCAAGATTTTGGAATTACCAGGTCCTGCAAGAAAAGGGCAGCCTCAAAGAGACCCTCACCCCAGCCCTCTCCCCGAGGGAGAGGGGGTAAAGAAGGAGAAGCGGTCTGACTCCGCAGGGCAGGCAAAAGCCTGACGATGCTGATGCTGGTGGGGACGTTGGTAAGAGCGGCAGAGATATCACGTTATTGCGAGAACACAGCGGCCAGCCCGGCCATCACAACTTCGCTGAATCTCCTCCCGCCGGACGTCCTAAAATATCGGACTCTTCAGGCAACGAGTCCGACAGCTTCTTTAGAATGGATAATGCGAGTTTACGAGCATCGTTACTATACGCTGGCAGTTGTGTCGGATCTTTTACGATGGCTAACAGTTTCGGCACGGCTGCAACAGCCCGCGGGTCAGCCTCAATAAACATCATTGCGGCATATCGTACCGATGTATCCGGATGATCAAGCAGCCGGATTTCGGTCGACAAAATCGCGTCCGAATTACCCGTTGCTTCAATTGCGTATATCGAGTTCTGAAGATGGTCCATCCATCTGTTGCCACTTCCGAGTGGGGCCTCTTTGCCGTAATTAATGAGTGCATGCTCAAATACACACACGACTGCCCATCGCAGGCTTCTATCCGCGCGGCCGGCCAGAATTCCAGCCACGAATGCGACCAGGCAACAAACAACCAGCCGTGCCGACGGTCCGGCACTCTCGTGTCGTTGGCGTAGCGGATCGCCAGACTTCGTGTTTTCGGCTTCTGGTAGCTCAGTCACCTTCACGGCGAAACCCCACACGGAATTTCCCGAAAACCGGGATTGGAACAAATCAGCTATTGAGAAACACCTGATCGACTCAACAAGAGACGAAGCCCAGCACCGGCACCCGAATCTGCAACATTGGTTATAAGCCATGCAGTTTATGAGAAATTCCGGTCATCACAACTTCGCTGAATCCCCTCCCGCTGGACGTTCCAAAATATCGGTTTCTTCAGGCAACGAGTCCAGCAGCTTCTTAACAATAAATAATGCCTCTTTTCGGGCATCATTTCTATCTGCCGGCAGTTGTGTCGGATCTTGAGCGATGGCTATCAGTTTCGGCACCGCTTCAACAGCTTGTCGGTCAACTTCGAGAAACATCATTGCGGCCCATCGTACCAACGTATCTGGATGATCTAGCAGCCGGATTTCGGTCGACAACATCGCGTCTGAATT
>CAIWEX010000080.1 GCA_903911795.1 uncultured Schlesneria sp. | reverse complement strand
GTGCCAGCCACCCAATTCAGTACACGCGAGTCAACGGAGGTGCTCGGCGCGGGTCTCCCGACCCCTCCGAAACCCGCGACCGCAGGTCTCCCAATTCTTGAGCATTCGAGATCCGCACAAGTCTCGCCGACTCATTTGGCGAGTCAGATTATTGGCAGAACGATGGGGCAGAACGATGAAGAATCAGATTGCTTGCTCTTATCGTTCTGCCCCCCATCGTTCTGCCCTCACTCCAATTCCAAACCATTCGATGTCACCAGGTGGTCGTCGATCCCTGTCGATCCATTCAGCCGTGGGACAAACTGCCAACGAATCTGTACGATTGTCATTTGTTCCGATTCATTTTCGTTCGTCGAATTTCATTCCAGGGGTTGCTCTATGAACCTGTTCCGTGTCTGCGTGGGTCTGATCGGCCTGTTCATGTTGGCGGGTGACTCGCTGTCGCATGCCGAGGACGCGATGAAATATCCGTTGGCAGTGACCATCGGAAAGGACGCCACTGTTTACGTGGCTGATCGAGACTTGCCGGGGATCTGGAAATTTGCCGACAACAAGTGGTCGGTTTATTTTCAGGGGTCCAAGAAATTTCGGACACCACTGAACGCAGTCCGCTGCCTGGCAATCGATCACGAAGGCAAATTGCTGGCAGGCGATTCGGCAACGCGCGAGATTTATCGTTTTGACGATGCCGGACAGCCTCAACCGCTCACCAAGGGTAATATTGGTATCCCGATGGCCATTGCCGTTGCCAAGGATGGGACTATCTTTGCCTCAGACATCGAAATTCAGCGGATCGTCAAGATTCCGGCCGCCGGGGGCGAACCCGAACCGATCGTGGAAGTCGCCGCTGTTCGCGGTCTGACAATGGATGCGGAAGGTTTTCTGATTGCAGTTTGCCATGGCAAGAATGCGATTTTGCGGATCAGTGCCGATGGCAAGGAGCAATCAGTGGTGGTGGAAGGGCGCCCGTTCCAGTTTTCACACCACGTTGTCATCGGCCCTATGGGCGAAATGTACATTGCCGATGGATATGCCAAGTCGATCTGGAAGGTCGAATCGAAGATGGCCCCGGTTCAACTCATGACCGGCGATCCCCTCAAGAACCCCGTCGGTATCGCGATTCACAACGGAAATTTGTACATCGCGGATCCTCATGCGAAAGTAATTTTCAAGAGAAACGCCGAAGGGAAACTGGACGTACTTGGCAAGTAACGCGTTGGTCAGCGAAGAGTGCTAGATCGCATCCCGTTTAAGTGTGGCGTCCCGCGGGCATCAAATTGCAGCGTCTAAACCATGTTTCGACGCGACACGGAAGTGCGACCCGCACTAACGAGTCCACTTCAGCCATCTCTGGAACAGGCCCTTCACGAGCGGCGTCAGTCGAGTCTTGTTGTATAGGTCGCCGCATTTCCGGATCGCCTCTGCAACCGTCGGATAGGGATGGATCGTGCTGGCGAGTCGTCCCAGCCCGATTCGGTTTGTCATCGCGAGTACAATTTCGCCAATCATCTCACCCGCATGATCGGCCACGATGGTCGCTCCGATGATCTGATCGCTGCCCGCTTTGACATGAATCTTCACGAATCCTTCGGTCGAACTCTCCAACTGAGCCCGATCGATGTGGGACAGAGGTTGGACGAACGTCTGAATCGCGATCTGCTTGTCGCGTGCAGTGACTTCGTTCAAGCCAACATGAGCCACTTCGGGAGATGTGTATGTACACCACGGAATCGTCAGTGAACTGGCGCGGGCTCGACCATAGAACAACGAATTCTGAATCACGATGCGAGCCATGAAATCTGCCGCGTGAGTAAACTTGAAGGGGGAGCAGACATCTCCCGCTGCGTAGACTCGCGTATTGGTTGTTCGCAAGTGGTCGTCGACAACGACTCCTTTCTCATTGAACTTCACCCCGGCCAATTCCAGATTCAGGTCTGCGATGTTTGGGGTTCTCCCGGCAGCCACGAGGATCTGATCAATCTCAATGTCCTGGCTCTCTGTCGAGTTCCCCGGCCTCTTTAAGACAACAGTTCTGGTTCCCGTCCCCGATTTCACACTTGAAACACTCGTCTCAAGAAGAACTTGCACTCCCTCTCGGCGAAGGGAGTTCAGGACGCAGGCGGCAGCATCTTCATCCTCGCGTCCCAGTAATTGTCCCGACCGTTCGATCACAGTGACTTGAGAACCCAGCCGCGCGAAGGCCTGAGCGAGTTCACATCCAATTGGCCCACCGCCAATCACAGCTAGTCTCGGTGGCAGTTCTGTCAGTGAGAAGACCGTTTCGTTCGTCAGATACCCCGCTTCGGCCAGACCTGGAATTGGAGGTGTTGCAGCACGTGCCCCTGTGGCGATCACAGCTCGCGCAAATCGCAGCGTCTGTCCCCCCACTTCGATGTGATCAGGGCCCGCAAAACGTCCACTGCCGAGATAGACATCGACTCCCAGGTTGGCGAATCTCGCTGCCGAATCGTTGGAAGCAATCTCTGATCGCAGCCGACGTAATCGACGCATCACCTCTGGAAAATCCGCAACCACTGGCCCTGCGACCCGGATTCCAAACTGGTCTGACGTGCGAGCGGCTGCGATCACTCGAGCGGCGCTGATGAGAGCTTTCGACGGGACACACCCGACGTTGAGGCAGTCCCCTCCCATCAAATCCCGTTCGATCAATGCGACCCTGGCCCCCAGGCCTGCTGCACCGGCTGCGGTCACGAGACCGGCCGTACCTGCCCCGATCACCACCAGGTTATAACGTCCGGCAGGTGTCGGATTCGTCCAGTTCGCAGGGTGAACGAGATTTCCCAGTTGTTCATTAAATTCGTCGGCGGGTCGCAGGGCCGGGTGAGTCATCGCTGAGCATTACTCCTGTACGCCGCTGGTTGCAGTCGGTCGTCCCGTCACAATGGTCATCAACCGCCGGATGAGCAAGGGGAACAGTCCCAACAGCGTGAACGCGACTGCCAATTGCCAGGTCAGGATCCCGGACAAACCGCGATCTCGCAACGTTTCCAGATTACCGATGGAGGCCCCCGCATAAACGTAGATGCAGGTCCCCGGCAGCATTCCCAATTGGCTGACCCACCAGAACGTGATCGTTCGAACTGGGGTCAGGCCCATCACAAGATTCACCAGAAAGAATGGTACCTGAGGGATCAGCCGCAGCGTGAACAGGTAAAACGCTCCCTCACGCTTCAGGGCCTGATTGAATGTAACCAGCCGGTCATGAAATCGATTCTGAATCAGATCAAGTAGCAGAAACCGCGACATCAGGAATGCTGCGGTGGCCCCTGTGGTCGAAGCAAAGCTGACCAGCAGGACGCCCTGCCAGAACCCAAATAGCCAGCCATAGACCAGCGTCATCACAGCCGCACCGGGTAACGACAATCCCGTCACCACGACGTACAGAAGAAACGCCGACCCGAATACGAGTACGGGGCAGTCAATGACGGAATGCCGCAACGCATCCTGTTGAGAAGCCAGAGAATCGAGCGAAAGAACTTCGCGATTTCTGACGAACACCGTAATCAAGACGATGATGACGACAAGCAGCCCAACCCGTCCCGGCCACGTGCGTGTCGCTGCCGCGGTATCAGGTTGCGACACGTCGGTCTCTGTGACCATACATATTCCCGAATCAGGCATTTCGCCGATGTTGATCTACGGACATCACGAGGAAACGGAGAGTGCACGTCCGCTGGCCAAAGTCAAATTGATTATCTTTGGTGCAGTGTAACACCGTGCCATGATTGTGCGAATGAATTCCGCGTGATCAATCGCCTCTAAGCGTTTACCGTGTTGGAAGCAGGCCGATGCTATTCCCGCGAGATCGTCGTGGTTCGCTCCTGGTCGTGATCTCCAACCGTGGCATATCCCTCGAATTCTGCGTATCGTGTGGTTTCGCCTGGCCTTCGTCATCAGGTGAAATCTCCATTTTCAACTTCGGAAGGAACAACTATGCGGAGTCTTGTTCGATGTCTGGTTGCGTCAGTGATGATGCTGACGACCGTTTCCATGGCCATCGCCGACGATTTCCTCTTCAAAGCCAATGATCGAGTTTTATTTCTCGGAGACAGCATCACCGAGCAGTATCAATACTCCAGCGACATCGAATTGTATCTGACAACACGCTTCCCTGCCTGGAACCTGACGTTCATCAATGCGGGGATTGGTGGCGACACGGCACAGGGTGGCAAGAACCGCTTCAAGGACCATGTCCTGGCAGAAAAGCCAACGGTCATGACGATCAATTTCGGAATGAATGATGGTGGCTACGGCAACTTCGATCCCAATCGGCAGAAGCCCTATGTCGAAGGAACCGAAGCCATGTTGACGATGGCCAAAGCAGCCGGCGTTCGCGTTGGACTGGTCTCGCCCAATGCGGTCGATCGTCGCGTTCAGGAACGATTCAAGCTTTACCTGGAAACTCAGAAAACGTTCTACGCACCGTTGAAGGACCTCGCCGCCACGCACGGTGCTGCATTTGTCGATCAGTATGCGATCACGCGAACGGCCCTGGAAAAGATGGAAGCTGACAAGGCCGATGCGGTCCGACCCTTTGGCGACGGATTCCACACCTCGTCAAACGGTGGCATGTTTATGGCACACGCAATCCTGACCGGATTGAAGGCTCCCGCCCTCGTCAGCCATGTGGGAATTGATCGCAATTCTTTCGGAACTGGTGCTGGTTCCAAGGTTAAGAATTGCACGATCAGTGGTGAGTCAAAAACCGAAACGGGTGTCGTGTTTGACCGACTGGACGCAGCCCTGCCGATTCCCGTTCAAGGCGACTGGGTATCGCTGCTCCCCTACATGAATAACCTGAAGGACCTGAACAGCTATGAACTTGCCGTGTCAGGCCTGGCCGCAGGAAATTACGCGATCACCATTGATGGTGTCGAAGTTGCCACGCACACCGCCAGTGAACTGGCAGAAGGTGTCAACCTTGGCAACGTGACCAAGGGGCCAATCTACGATCAGGCTCAGAAGGTCTTCAACGCCATCAATCAGAAAAACGGGATGGTCCACCAGCGATTCCGTGGAGTTGTCATGTTCAATGCTCCGGATTGGCTGGCCGACGTCGTTGCCGAGCGAAAGCCAAAGGAGCTGGCGAAGCGAACGGAACAGATCCAGGAAAAGCAGGCCGAGATCTACAAGATGGTCCAGCCCGTCAAGCACCGATTTGAAGTAAAGGCTGTCAAGTAACATGGCAGATGCTGTCTTCGCAGCGCAGCCGTATGCGGGGATTTCCACCTTTGGACGGGCAACTCATACCACGGACCTTACCGGGGTTGATGTTGCCGTCCTGGGTGTCCCCTACGACAGTTCCACCTCATATCGAGGTGGAACTCGTTTCGGTCCGCGCGCTATCCGTGAACAATCGCTCCTGTTGTGGGGCTACAACAATGCACAGCATGTCGCCCCGTTCCGCAGTCTGAAGGTTGTGGATTACGGCGACGTCGACGTTGTTCCTCCCGACATCAAGGCCACTCACGCTCAGATCGAGTTGACGGCAAGCCGCATTCTCGACGCAGGCTGTCGGTTGTTGACGCTCGGTGGCGATCACTCGATCTCTCTGCCGCTGCTGCGAGCTCATGCGAAAAAGCATGGGCCCCTGGCGGTCGTTCATTTCGATGCCCATCCCGACACCTGGGACTCCGAGTACCCACAACAACCCTACAGTCATGGAACTCCGTTCAAGCGAGCCATTGACGAGGGATTAATTGACACCGCTGCCTATTTTCAAATTGGCATACGTGGTCCGACGAACGGACCTCAGGATTACGCGGACGCGATTACTCTGGGAGCGCGAATGATCACGCTCGATGACTTCCGCACGCGCAACCTTGCTGATGTGTGTGCTGAAATTCGTACCGTGGTCGGGACAAAACGACTCTATGTGACGCTCGACATTGATGTCGTCGATCCCGCATTTGCCCCAGGGACAGGTACACCCGAAGTCGGCGGACTGACAAGTTACGAAATCCTGCAACTTGTTCGGGGACTGCGCGGATTAAACACAGTGGGATTCGACCTGGTCGAGGTTTCCCCTCCATATGATCACGCCGGGATTACATCAATCCTGGCTGCCAATCTGGCATTCGAGTTTCTATCGCTCTGGTCGTAACACAAACGTGTCACGACAGCGAGAAGCGATCGAATCCGTGTTCGTGCAGGCGGAGTTCCACAAGTTCCCGCCGCTCGGGTTCCCTCAGGCCGCGGAAGATTCCAAACAGCACGCATCCCATGACGATACTGGTGACCGAAACGACGCTCATCGGCAATCCGAACGGCTTCAAGTCCGCAAACAATTCATCAGCACTGCAATACTCACCGAATTTCTTGCCGTCGTAAAGCAGTTCCACGCCACGAAAGTCCGAACTCCATTCGTAATCAAATGGACCATACCTTCGGCGGCGGTGGATCACCCAGAAGCGGCTGCCGTCGATTTGAACACCATGATTCACGGTCACTGGAACTACCCCAGGAAGTCGCCGCGGCGGCGAAACTGACACACCGCTCAATTGGCGGACCGGGATCATATTGTTTGAAGCCAAATGAACAAGACGGGAATGTGGCGCGAAAAAACCGGCTGTTTTGGTGATCAATTCACAAAAACCAGCCGCTCAAGTTGCGGACTTTGATTTCTTACGGCTGAAATCTCGTCATTTTGTCGGACGACGCGACGAGTTATTCAAGTTTTCTTCATTTGCAGTCCGACACAAACCACGGTAAGAGAACTGCCGCAGCGAGAGGTTTTTCCGAAACTCATTGATGTGGTCTGTCCGATCTTCTCCGCAGAATTCGAGTTCTGGTTGAAGTGAGCGCTTGACAAGTTTTCGCGTGTCGACTATCCAGTTGACGAGCCACACGGTTGGCGATTTGCCGATGGCCATGAATTCGATGAGATTAATCTAGTCGCGTGGCACTGGATCGAGTGTGTCAGCGACAGACCCGATACCGTTTCTGTCACGTTCAGTCCCCTGTCCGAGTTATTGAGGTTAGTACCGATGACCAAAGTTGTGCTCGAAGAAGAACACGCATTGGCCTGCTTGCTTCCGGCCGCTTCCCACGACAGCGTTGTCTCGCCGTACATGGCGGACGAAGAAGGCGGCCCCGCAGGGGACGATGACTTCGGTGAGGAAGATGAATTCGAAGAAGATGAAGATGTCGAAGAAATCGATGATGAAGAAATCGACGACGAATTCGACGACGAGTTCGAAGATGACGACTTCGAAGACGATGACGATTTTGACGACGATGATGATGATTTTGATGATGACGATGACGACGATGACGACGACGATGACGACGACTATTGATCGTTAGCGCCATTGCCACAGGATTTTCTGCTGGTGACGCCAAAGGGCGGAATGGACAGGGCAAGCATGACGCCGGCCTTCGGTCTACAAGTGACCGTTGGCCGGTGTTTGTTTTAGATCAAGTTTGGGTTTGTAGTATTTTTGCAGTTGTTGTGGAGGATTGCCGTGCAGGGGTTGCTCGATCGAATCCAGGAGGCGGTAACGTTCATTCGCCAGTCGTGGCAGGGGCATCCCAAGGTTGGGATGATTCTGGGAACCGGCTTGGGTGGATTGACGGAGCAGATCGAGATCCAGGCCACGATTCCCTACGGTGAGATTCCGCACTTTCCAATCTCGACGGCTCCCTCACATGCCGGCCGATTGGTTTGCGGTCTGTTGCGTGGAGTCCCCATCGTCGCCATGGAAGGTCGCTTCCATTACTACGAAGGATACTCACTGCAGCAGGTCACATTCCCCGTTCGCGTCATGAAGGCGCTGGGTGCGGACACGTTGCTCGTCACGAACGCCGCAGGAGGCATCAATCCTCAACTGGAGTTAGCCGACCTGGTGGTGATCGAAGATCACATCAATCTGATGCCGGATAACCCTCTGCGGGGTGTTAACGACGATCGCCTGGGCCCACGCTGGCCAGACCTTTGCGAACCCTATAGCCGACGGCTCCTCGGGATCGCGCGCACCAGTGCGCTTGAGTTAGGAATTCACGTTCACAAGGGCGTATTTGTCGCAGTCCCCGGTCCCAACCTGGAGACTCGAGCCGAATACAGAATGCTCAAGGCCTACGGTGCCGATGTTGTCGGAATGTCCACAGTTCCTGAAGTCCTCGTCGCAATTCACAGCGGCATGCAGGTCCTCGGATTCTCTGTCGTGACAGACATCTGCCTGCCTGATCACCTGGAACCTGTCGAAATCTCGAAAATCCTTGCCAATGCCGCCATCGGCGGTCAAAAGCTGGCAAAGTTGATTCCACGCGTCATCGAGCAATTCTGATCTGCGGAGCGGCCGGGACCGGACTAAGGCTTTGCGAAGCACGATCCGGGAACGCGACGACGTAGGGACAAGCTCGCTTCGAGCGCCGGCCCACCATCGTTGCTCGTGTGAATTGGGTTCGGCGTGGCGAAGCGTTACTGGTCCCCCCTGCTTCGGTTAGCTTAATTCCGGCGGCGTGCATCGGGTGGCCACCCCAGCCACTTGACTGGCGACTTCGTGCAAAAACCCGGTTCCATCGAGGTAAGCTCGAAGGGGCTGTGTAATCGCCGTTCTCGATCTGTGGCGAGCGACATTGAAGCGAGACTTGCCTGATTCGCTCATTCTCGGCGCAGCGATGCGACGGATTTGGCGCGATTCCGCCCCAAACCGAGCGGCAGTAATACTTTTGCACGTTTGACCCGGGTGAGTCAGATGATGGTCTCAGGTCCCTTCCTTGTGACCTGCCGCTGTCGCGCCTAGAATCGCTATCTTTGCCGCTTCTTCTCCTTTGGACTGCCTGCCATGTCTCGCCGGTTTGTGACTGACCTTAAAGACGGTGATATCGTCGAAGAGGTCTTCCTGGTTTCTGATAAGCAACTGCGAGCCAACCGGAATGCAGCGCTGTATCTCTCTGTCGATCTTCGTGATCGAACCGGACTGATCAACGGCCGCATGTGGAACGTCACGGAAGAAGCCTGCGCACATATTCAGACAGGTGGATTTGTTCGAGTTAAAGGAAAGGTGCAACTGTTCCAGGGGACACTGCAACTGATCCTGACTTACTGCGACATTGTTCCGCTATCGAGTGTTGATTCCGCCGATTTCGAGTCAATGACATCGCAGAAGATCGAGGAATTGTTCGGTCAGCTTCGAACGCTGCTGCTTGGTTTCGAGCATCCCAGCCTGCGAACGCTGATGGAATGTTTTCTGCTTGATGACGCGATCATGCGATCCCTTTGTGAAACGCCGGCGGGGGTCAAAGCCCATCACGCGTATCGCGGTGGATTGCTCGAGCATCTGGTGACACTTCTGAAAGTCGCCCGCAAGATCTGTGAAATCTATGTGGAACTGAACGAAGAACTTTTATTGGCAGGGATATTCCTGCATGATCTCGGCAAGACTCGCGAACTTTCGGTTGAGTCGGGGTTTGTCTATACCGACGAAGGGCAGTTGCTGGGGCATCTGGTCATCGGCGTTGAAATGCTTTCCGAAAAGATCCGCCAGGTCGAAGAATTGACGGGTGAAGATTTCCCGGAAGAACTCGCGCTCAGACTGAAGCATATGATCCTCAGTCATCACGGCCAGTACGAATTCGGCAGTCCTCGCCTGCCAATGACACCTGAAGCCGTGGCGCTGCACCTGTTAGACAACCTGGACGCGAAGTTGCACGAATTCACTCGAGCCATCCAGGACGACACGAACAGTGCCTCGCACTGGACACTGTACATACCTCGCCTCGATCGGAAGATTTTCAAAGGCTCGAAGTAGCTTCAGCAGTCGCTGCGACCGGTTTCGTGGAGAAGAATGTCGCCAGATCGTGCAGTCCTGTCGGATTGCGCGATCCTGCCGACTCGTCCGGCGATGACGCATTGATCACTTCTATTTGCGGGCTTTCTGCCATCAATTCCCGAACGCTTTCAGCACTCGCAGTCGCGAGGCCGATACCTCAGTCGACCACCTGAATCGGCAATTTGTGCCGGTTGCTGCGGCCTTGGCAGATTGGAGTTCCATCGACGGGTTGAAGACCCATGACGGCTGGAGCCGCTTGAAATGAGCATCAGTATTCAGCCAGGAGCCTCGCTCCCTTCCGTCACGGTTGCTTCCGTACCTCCGGTAAAATCCTGGCTGGTGTCACCGCTGTTTGATCTGCTGTTTGTGGCCAACGTGCTGTGGTGGCCATTGGCCGTGGTGTTGTCGATGCAGGGCACCCAGTCAGTCATCGAGCCACTGACACTCTTTCAGATCTACTTTCTCAGCACGCCTCACCGTTGGATAACGCTGGTGATGGTCTTCTTTGATTCGGAACGCTTTTGGAAAGAACCGGCCCGGTATGGTGGACTTGGTCTGTCATTGGTCGCAGGTGCATTAGCGTTGGTCTGGATTGCGAGCCTTTCTCCGCAAGCGACCAATTCCTTGATACTGTTGATGATGATCGACTACGCATGGAATGCATGGCATTTCGCCGCCCAACATGCGGGGATTGCTCGAATTTACGGGCGATTCACACGGCCCGATATGACCGAACATCACGTTGTTTTTGAGCGAACGGCGTTACGACTGCTCGTTCTATGGGCCTTCTTTCGTCAGGCGATCTCTGTCAGCAATCAGAATCAGGTCTATGAAAACATTCAGGGAATGCTTCCGGGACTTAACTGGCTCGATCCGCTTCTGGTCGCTCCGGCTCTGATCGTGATCGCACGAGAATGCCGTGATTTTCAGTTGTCATCGCGCGGACGCCTGGCGTATCTGGTGAGTGTCGTGAGTCTGTATGTGGGACAGCTTCTGGCAATCCGCATGGATGACCAGACGTTAATGCAATCCCTCTTTCTGGGGACAGCGATCTTTCATTCCACCGAGTATCTGGCGGTTGTGAACTGGTCTGTACAGAGGCGGACGACTGGGATCTGGAAATATCAACTCAGTCGAACAGGCCTGGGCCTGGTTGTCTTCATGGTCG
>CAIWEX010000079.1 GCA_903911795.1 uncultured Schlesneria sp. | reverse complement strand
GATTCAAGCTGAACAGCACCGTGCAGTGAAATCCGTGATGTCGGGCCAGCAATCTCGCCAGCATCGGCATCGAATACTCACTGCGGTATTCCTGATCTGCCGCGATCAGCACAATATGCTTGCCGGCTCCGGGGCCTTTGTCTCCAGGATACGTCAGCCAGAGTGGACTCTCTGGAACAGGATGCTCCGCGGCATGCAACTGCTGCGTGTTGACCAGACCCGCGGTCACGCTCAGGACAAACGCGATCAGGACCGAAAGACCACTGTTGGGAATCATTGCCGATATCTCTGGAGTCAAGTTTTGCAACCAGTTTACCGTGAAGGAATTTCATTGACGGTATAGAATGCGTTGCGATGTACCAGTTCTTCATTATCGCGAGATCGCAGGCGTACCAGGTCAAGTTCATAGACAAACCCCTGATCGAGTTTGTCGACGGTGATCCGAGCCGACAGTCCATCCTCGCTTAACGCGACCGCTTTCACCGCTGGCTTATACTGTTCGATTTCCGGTCCGCCGTAGCCACCATGATAGGGATGAGTGAACGCCGAAATTGAGTATGTGTCGGTGGATTTTCCCGTGACTTGATCAACGGGTTTCGTAAACGTGACGTGGAATCCATCGGGAGTGATCGTGACCCGATTGATTTCAAATGGCATCTTGCCATTCCATTCCACTCGTTCGAGAGCAAATGGCTTAATCCCCCGAACAGGCCATCCGCGATTGGTACCGCCGCAAATCAGATTGCCGCCGGGAGTGAATTCCACATTCAGAATTCCGGTTGATAGCCCCTCGCGGAACGGATAGCACGCTCCCTGCCAGACACCGTTCACCTGTTCTGTCGTCGCACGCATCAGGATCGACTGTGTGTAATCGCCCAGAAACATCTGGTTTTCAAACGGTCCGAACTTACCACCCGTCCGATTCACACTGAATGCCGTGATCGACCGCCCCATGCGGATGTAAGGGAAATGACGGCGTAAGGAACCAGTTGTTTGACATGTTTCTTTTCAATAGCGATCCGACTGCCTGACTTTGGCATCTCGGGGACTGGCCCGAGTTCCGGCGAAAACGGATACCAGTTGAAACTCGCCGGATGACCATGAAAGCTGTTCTGCGACACCGCCTTCAAACTGCAGGAGCAGTTCCATGGCCCCTGGCTTTCCACGTAGAACAGCGAATTGTGCTCATCCATTCCGATTCCCCCGGGACTACGCAAGCCAGTGGCAAATGCCGTCGTCTTCCCATCCGGTGCAACCTTCATAATGAACCCACGGTTCAAGGCATGCGAGTTATACGACTCAGACAGCCCAAGCGCCACGAACTGATTCCCTTCGGAGTCCGGCTTGGAACCGAATGCATATTCGTGGTAATTCGCGTAACCCCAGCCATCAGAGATCGTTTCGAACCGATCGGCGACGCCATCCTTGTTCGAATCACTGACTCGGGTCAACTCGCAGCTTTGCGTGACGCGAAACGCATTATCTTTCCAGGCCAGCCCGAAGATCTCATCAAGCCCCGTTGCGAACCGATGAAAGGTGGGGATCGGCTTCGGCATGTCGACGCCGTCAATCAAATAGATCTCGCCGTGCCGTGTACCAACGGCGACGCGGCGGTCCGGCAGTACCGCGAATGCTCCGGCCTCGATCACCGTATCCTTCGGCAACGGGATATTGACGATCGGATAATACTCTCGTTCGCGTTCCTCAGTACCCCAGCGTTCGCCGACTTCCTCGGCCGGCAAACTGCCTGAAAAACTCGTGACCACCAGTAACAGAATACAAACAAATGGCTGGCGACTACTTCTTGAGCGGTTCATAGAGTAACTCCAGTGAGGATTTTCCTTGGGGAATCTGCAGTCGCAATAACAATTCAGAACGATTGGGATCATTCGTCATCGGCCTTAATTTCGCCTGTCCCTTGGGAATCGTCAGCCGCAGGCGACCACTCTGGAAGACCTGCTCAGACTGCTGCTGGATATCGCCAGTTAGGGCACGAAACCAGATCGATTGCTGGTTTGGTGATTCGAACGACAGAATTCGTTTGAGCTGTCGTTGCTCCTCGGAGCCTGTCGCAACCGATCGATCTTCGATCTCAATCGTCCCGCTATGGTAGAGCAGTGTCGGAACGGACATTTCGCCGAGGACATACCCACGGAATTGATAGCCGACATTTTTTGGATAAAGCGGATTGGGGTTCGTGCGAGCCTCTTTCGTCATGACGGGCATTAGCGGCCATGGCGCATTTTCGTCTGCAAGCTGGGCGAATGAAACGTCTTGAGTCAGCGTGACAGGTTCGCTCGATGGATTGAAGTCCCCAGAACCCTGACCACTCCAATTGACGCTTACGAAGTCCCCCTGCCAGATTGTCGTGAGCGTTCCTGTTTCTGCGTTGAATGAATAGCTCAGTTTTTCCGGCAATCCGACGGCGATACCGCGAAAGCCTGCCACTCGACTGCGACCGCGAATCACCTTGGCAACAGTATCAACGCTGATCTTCGTGCTGATGCTGCGGATGCCCGACGGATCAGCCGCGGATGTCCCGAGCGACAGGTAGTACCAGATCGCTTCGATCTGCCGGTCTGTGTCTCCATCCAGAATCGTCTTGTGCGCGGCGATCCCATTCGGCCACGCTGTCGGCATCGTTGTTCGTGGGCGAAAAGCACCAGGGTTACGAAGGAAGCTGTTGAACCACCCAGGCTGAAGTCGCTGGTACGATGTCAGCAGGTCAATCCCCTGATATCCCTGACCAAATTTCCCATTGAAGTTGTGACAGGCGATACAGTTCAGCCCCTTGTCGCCGAGCAGCTCGCGACCTGCAGCTCGAAACAGCTTTTCGCGTTCACGCTCACTTTCAGAGCGACTCTCCGGGCTGGGGATCTTCATCTCGACGCTATTCAAAACATCCAGGCGACCAAAGACTTCTGGCAAGTGCTGAAGATTGTTCGCGCCGTACTGCGGCATCCGGGTCGCCATGTAGTGACGAATACTATCTCCGTCAAAGAGCACTTTCTTCAACCAGGTTGGCTGCATCTTCGCCCCGACCAGCGTCAACGGCGGTGGAATACGTCCGTCATCCCCCAGTTTCTGCTCGCTGCTGGCAAAGTACGGATTGTACGTTTCGTGGACGCCGCCGAAGTCATCGCGCACATGGCAGGCGATACAACGAAATGCAGTCAACGTTTTCGCTGCGGTCAGTTTGTCCGAGTCCGCAGGATGCTCCTGCCGGAGTGATGCAACGATGGCCTGAGCCTGCTGATCTTCGAGAATGAACCGCGGACTGCGAGTCGTCACCTTGGACAGACATCCGCGAGACAGGTCTGCGTTCTTCAACGAGCCAACAGGCGCCGCAGCCGTAATTCCCGGAAGTACGTGACACGCGGCACAGTTGAATTCGACGAAGTATTTTTTTCCCTTCTCCACCAGCGATGTCTCTGGGACCAGAACCTGTTCCGGGCGTGGCTGATCTCCCATCAGATAGCCAGCAATTGCCAGCGATTCCGCCGGAGTCAGTTTCATATCCGGCATCCGTCCGGAACTTCGGACGCGAAGCGGCTGAAACAGGAATTCGCTCAGCGACTTCAGACTGTATTTGCCCGGAACGTGACCCAGTGGAACGGCGATTGGTTTGATGGCCTTCTTCGCGGCGGCAGACTTTTCCTCGTCGTCATCTTCGTCGTTACGTTTCGGCTTCAGGGGGGCATCCGCCACCGCTTCTTTCGGGCCGTGACACGCGACACAGCCAACGGAATGAAAAAGGGACTTGCCCTGCTGTCGGTCGGTCTCCGTGGCTCCCTGTTTTTCAGGGGAAGGTGTCGATTGGGCGACGAGAAAATGAGTCAACGCTTCCGCGATCTTTTCTTTTTCCGCGTCTGGCCGCGACGCCAATATGTCCGGCATCGTCGTTCCCGGATGCACTGATGATGGCGATGCCAGGAATCTTCGTAAGTAGTCGGGCTGGATCCGCAGGCCTGCTCCTGTCAAATCAGGTGCGGCTTTCTCCGTCAACGAACCGCGTTGAATGCCACTGTGACAAGCGGCACATCGCAATTCGGAAATCAGGACATCCCCAGCCTGCGACTGAGTCAGTGGATGATAACCTGGCAGTGCCGGATCCCCCTGTTCCGCAGTTGAAACGCTGACCAGAGCCACGGTCAGCAATGTCCCCACAACCAGTCGGCGATAATCGCGTGCGGCGCCGACGCGTCTGCAGAAATCGACAACCAACAGATTCTTCCGCATCGTATTCCTCGCAACTGACTTGCCCACGGGTTTCGATGGACGCTTAGGTAGTGACGTTTCAGTGAGTCTCTGACGAACCATGTTCGTTCATCGAGGGCCGGGGGGAAGGTGCTCAATCAGGTACCTGGTGATCAACAGTCGCAGGTGGACGGCGGTCCCCTTCCCTTCCCGTAGGCCGTGGTCACGATTGGGATAGGCCATGTAGTCAAATCGCTTCCCCAGTTCAATCAGCCGATCAACGAGACCTTCGGTGATTTGCAGGTGCGTATTGGTTTCGCCGGTACCATGGATGATGAGCAGATCGCCTCGCAGGCCTTCAGCGAAATTGATCGGAGCCGACTTCTGATAGCCTTCTGGATTCTCTTCACGGGTCCGCATGAAGATCTCTTGAAACCATGCATTGTAAAGATCTGGCTGCGGCTTTGGGGCCACTGCAATCCCGACGTGATAGACGTCCGGCTTACGAAACATGGCATTTAACGTATTCGATCCACCGCCACTCCAGCCCCAGATCCCCACTCGCGACAAATCGACATAGGATCGCATGCGGCCGAGTTCCTTTACGCCCGCGGCCTGTTCTTCTGTCGACAGCGGACCGAGGCTGCCGAAGACCGCTCGCCGCCAGATGGCACCTTTCGGAGCGGGGGTTCCGCGACCATCGATCGAGACTACCAGATAACCAAAGTCTGCAATCATTCGGTGAAACATCGAATGATTCTGGCCGCCGGTCCAGTCGTCAAGAACAGTCTGGCCATGCGGTTCACCGTAAATGAATACGAAGACAGGGTACTTCTTTGTTGAATCGAAATCGCGTGGCTTGATCATCCACGCATCCATGACCACTCCCTCGCCGATGTCGAGCTTTAAGAAGTCGGTCGGCTGAGTGATCAACGGAGCGACTCGCTGACGACATTCATTATTGTCTTCGAGAACACGCACCGAGCGATGCTCGGGAAGTTGCACGAGGTCGATCACGGGTGGTGAGTCGAACGTTGAATATGTATGGAATGCCCACTTTCGATCAGGGGAAAACTCGTACCGGTGCGTCCCCGGCTGGTCCGCGGGTGTTACTCTTTGCGGTTCGCTCTCACCATCCAAATTCACCCGGTAAAGGTATCGCTGGGTGGCATTCTCTGGCGATGCAAAAAAGTAAAAATTGCCGCTGCGTTCATCGACAGATCCCCGAGCAATGATGTCACTGGCCTGCTTTGTGAGCAGTTTCCGCTGCTTGCCATCACGAGAGACGACGTAGGCACGTCGCCATCCACCACGTTCGCTGAGTAATACGAACGCATTGCCATCGTGAATCCATTCGAGTCCCGCATTGGCGGCATAACTGGCATCCACCCAGGCAGGATCTGATTCCTCGTATGCCTTGTTGATGGTACCTGACTTCACATTGATGAGCAGAAACTGACGAGAGTCGCGGGAACGGCTGAGCATTTCCACGAGCAGATCTTCCGAATTACCAGCCCAACTGACGCTGTTGATGTAAAATGTCCCTGGATCGGCGGGTAAATTCACCCAGCGAGTCTCGCCACCATTCGCCGGGACGACTCCAACTCGCAGTGTCGGAATCGGTGTCCCGACGCGAGCGAAACGATGGAAGGAAACTTCGGGATACGTCGGGTCCGTCGGCTGGATCACTGGACGCTGGCGAACTTTCGAAGAATCCGATTGAACGTAGGCAATCTGTTGACCATCGGGACTCCAGGTTGCTCGGATATCGTTCTCAAGAACGTCCTTCCCTTCGATGGCAGTTAGTGCTGTCGATTGGTTCGTGGTCAGATCACAGGCATAAAGATTCGGACCGCGTCCGAAGAGCAGTCTATCCCCTTGGGGGGAAAATGTATTCTCCCACGAGAGGCGTCCAATGTCGGCAGCAACCGGCTTGAGTGCTCCCGTATTCGAATCAAACAACCAGTAACCGCCTTTGCCGGTAGTGCTGCTGTGCGCCTGAACGAGGAAGCGTGTGCTAACCGGCGACTGAATGTATTCCTGAATGATCAGCCGTTCCGATGTCGCAGGGAGAACGAGGTGCTCTTTGCCGATCACGACGGAACGCTTTCCATTCATCGCGTCGTATTGAACCAGTTCTGGTTCCGAAGAATCCTTAGGTTTTTCGAGGATCAGATAACCGGAACTGTCGCGTAACCATTTCCCTGTAAACGTCGCAGGGACAAACTCTCGCCTGTCGTAGATCGCTTTCAATCGAGATTCAGCCTTCGCCAGTATCTGGTGCTGGCCTGCTCGATCATCAGCGAAGACGGCCGTTCCAGCGATCAGAAGCCCGAGCATGGTGAATGCAATGAGTCGACTCATTGACTTCGCCCCTGTGGCGACGGACAGAACAGGATCAGCCTTTAAGGTCGCAAGAAACTCCGACATCGCGAGGCACTCCAATCGACGTTACTCGCGACCTTTCAGGTCGCATATTATCGTTTGCTCTCGACCACAGGGCTGAAGCCCTGTGCTTTGTGCTTATGGGCTTTCAGCCCGTTAAATCCGGCTCAGAACGGGGTGGGAACGTCTTCGCGCCCGACCCACCGGGGCTTCCTTCGCAAAGCCTCAGTCCAGCCCCGGCCACCCACGCTCCAGCTTCCGCCACCCAGTCTTGGATTTAAACCCCGGCTCAACTGATGTCGACGACTCGATTGCCGAGGACTTCCATTCGAGGTGTGATTCCAAGTCCCGGTTCAGTACTCGCTGCCATGAAACCTTGCTGACGCTGTGGGGCACCGGTCGCCGTACTGACGGTGACGTAGCTGTTGAAGTCAGTGCTGGTGAACCGGTATTCCTCGGGAGTGCTATGTGCGAGATGCGCGATCGCCGCCGTTGTGATGTCGCCTCCCCAACTGTCTTCCAAGGTCATGGCAATCCCCATCGAGACACACAAATCACGAGCTTGCCGGGTTTTCGTCAGCCCACCGAGTTTGCTAATCTTCAGATTGACGACATCCATCGCCAGGTCGGCTTTGCCGCGCAGTAACATATCCAGCGAATCGATGTTCTCGTCGAGCACAAATGGATTGGTCGTGTTCCGGCGAACAGCAAGACATTCCTCATACGTCAGGCATGGCTGTTCGATGTAGACATCAATGTCCTGAACGGCGCGAACGACGCGCATCGCCTCGTGCTGGATCCATCCGGTATTGGCATCGGCGACCAACCGGTCCGTCGCGGGAAGCATCGCTCGCACAGCACGAATTCGCTCGATATCGGTATCTGGATTGCCGCCCACTTTCAGTTGGAACCGCGTGTAACCCTGCTCCCGGTAGCCTTGCACATTCCTGGCCATTTCATCGGGAGCCTGCTGAGAAATCGCGCGATACAGTCGCACGTTCTCGCCAAAACGGCCCCCCAGCAGCATGCACACCGGCAGATCCGTAGCCTTGCCAAGAATATCCCAGCAGGCGATGTCGATTCCCGTTTTCACATACGGATGCCCTTTCAACGCGGCATCCATCCGATGATTCAGCTTCGTCAGTTCACGTGGGTCATAGCCGATCAGATGTGGCCCGAGTTCTCGCAGCCCTGCTCGCACTCCTTCGGCATACGCCGGCAGGTAAAACGGCCCCAGCGGGCAAACCTCGCCGTAACCAATCAGCCCGCAGTCCGTCTCGACTCCAACGATCGTGCTGTCAAATACTGACACCGATTTTCCACCGGACCATTTGTAAGAACCTTCGACCAAAGGAAGCTCAACTCGATGAGCAAAAATGCGAGCGATTTTCATGTGCGACAATCCTGCGTATGGTAGTGCTGTTTAACGTAATTTTGCGTTACTGAGTGTTGTGAGCCGAAGTGTTGCGTTGCAATCGCGTAGCCCCGCTGTGAATCCCTAATGCCAAGTTAAACCCATCAGCCGGAACGCGCTAGCGTCCGGTTCTAACCGCGAGAGAGCGTCCATCAGTTGACGGCGCCGACCCAACGTCGTTGTTACATTTGCTCAACCCTCATCCCTTCTCATACTCGCTCGAAGGGCCGGAAACTCGGCACACAAGAGAGTGCGAAGTCGTCGATCGGATGCGGCCCACCGTTACTGGCATCCCTTCGGGATGCACTCTTGAGAGAAAACCTCATCCGGGGGTTTCCGCTGCGCTGCAACCCCCGGCTACGGTCTTTGATCGCTCCGCGATCATTAATTTCCTCCCTCGCTACAGGCCAACCCCGGTCATCTCACCGCCACCGACTTCGAAAAAATGGCATCCCGGGAAGTCGAATTCGAGTTTGAGGCCGTGATACAGTAAACGCGTTAGGCATTCCAGACGCCGAAGGCGTCACAGCGCGTAGCCGGGGGTCAGAGCGCAGCGCCGCCCCCCGGAACCTTCAAACATAATGCATCCCGGAGGGATGCCAGATCTCGTCATACCAATTGCTCCCCGATCGAATCCCATCCTCCCCAAATCAACCCCCGGCCCCCCCGTCAGATCTATTTGACAATCCTGACCAGCGGAATTGTAGTTCCTGGCACTGCAAAGCTCTTGGCTCAGAATCGCATCGAACCGTGAATCCGCGCACAAACATCACGGGGCTGAGATTCTGCTGTCGGCTGATTCAGTCCGTACCCGGGCGACTGCGGCCCGTCGCTTTAGACTGTTCGAGCAGCCCATTCAGTTCGGCCGCAATCTCTGGTCGCTCGTTCGCCAGATTCGTTCGTTCACCGGGGTCTGTTTCGAGATTGTAAAGCTGACCGGGCGCGTCGGGGGCCGTGTCTGGCAGAAAGAACGGTTTAAGGCCGGGATTGTTTTCATAACGATTTCCCCCGGACCCTGTGTGAGCGAGATACTTCCATGAGCCTCGTCGAATCGAAAGAGTCCGTTGCCCGTTGAATGCCTGCTGAAGCAGATATGGACGGATCGGCGCGGAATCTGCATTCAGCCATGCGGGCAGCAAGTTGAAACTGTCTTCTGCTGCGTTCTCAGGCAGTTTCGCTCCCATGATTGCAGAGACCGTCGCCATGACGTCTGTCAGACTGGTGAGCTGCGAACTGGTCGTTCCCGGTTTGACTTTGCCCGACCAGCGGACGAGGAACGGCACGCGGTGTCCCCCTTCCCAACTGTCGCGTTTCACCCCACGCCAAGGCCGAGCCCCATCGTGATCAAAGTCCGCTCGCATGTGAATGACACTGGTCGTCTCCGGCCCGTTGTCACTGGTGAAGATGATGATCGTGTTGTCGGCCAAGCCGAGTTGTTCCAGCGTCGTCGTCAGTTCCCCGACAACGTAATCGAGCTGATGAATGAAGTCCCCATGCGGCCCCGCCTTCGTCTTTCCCCGAAACTGAGGGGCGGCAAACGACGGCAGATGCACGGCCTGTGCCGAGTGGAACAGGAAAAAGGGCTTGTTCGGTGACTGGCGAACGTGTTGCTCCAGAAACTCGCGACTCTTCTTGAGAAACACGAGATCAACTTCTTCCATTGGAAAGTCCGGCGCAATCAGGCCGGCACGGCAATCGTTCGCGTAGGGATGTTTGGGCAGCTGCGACTTGTCGAGCAGTTGTGTCGGGGGCACAGGGATTCGATCATTGTCAATAAAGGCATAGAGCCAGTCGGTAGTGGGACAGCAGGCGGTCCCGAAGAAACGATCAAAGCCATGATCGATCGGCCCCCCTTCAATCCGTCGCGAGAAGTCGACCCGACGTACAGCCTCAACGCCATCACCGCGCACCGGCTGCCCATCCTTGCCGAAAAACGTCAGCCCGACGTGCCATTTTCCAACACAGGCAGTGGCATAGCCACTCTCGCGCAGCATCCCGGGCAGTGTGAGCCGCCCCGGCGCGATCAGCGACGGCCCGCCGACACCAGTAAAGACCGTTCCCCCATTCGGCACGCGAAACGCCATTTGTCCCGTCATCAGGCTGTAGCGAGTCGGTGTGCAGACGGTGCAGGGGCTATGAGCATCCGTAAATCGCAGACCTTCGCGTGCGAGTCGATCGATGTGCGGAGTCGGAACTTTGGACTGGTCGTTGTAGCAACCGACATCCCCATACCCAAGATCGTCCGCGAGAATCAGCAGGATGTTGGGCCTCGTTGCATCAGCAGCGAGGAGTGATCCGGTCAAAAGCAATGGTACGGCGAGAAGAACGGTAAATCGTAACACGGCCATTTCAGTCCTGCTTGTCTTTGGCTTTTAGATAAACCTGGCACGTCGCGAGCCTTGAAACATTGTCCATCACGCCACCTCAGCGGCAATGGGTTCCGTGAGTTTCCTGGGAATCGATGTGCCGGGGTTGGAGAGGAGCAGAAAAGCGGAGTTGGCGGTCAGGGTGATGGCAATGGGCCAATAGGGAGCGATCAGGAAAATCATTCTGCGCATGGAACGCTGGTCGACTGGCGTGACTCCGATCCCGCCCCAATCTCCCAGCAGG
>CAIWEX010000078.1 GCA_903911795.1 uncultured Schlesneria sp. | reverse complement strand
TACGGTGCAGCATACGGTGCAACCAAAGCAGGTATGATTGCCTTTACGCAATCGTTGCGATGCGAATATCACGGAACTGGAATCAGCGCGACGGCGATCTGCCCCGGTTTTGCATCGGATGGCGGTGTCTATGAAGTGATCCGCAAACGTGTCGGCCGTGGGACACCGTGGTACGTCGGCTCGACAACTGCTGAAGCCGTGGCCCGTGCCGTCGTCAAGGGGATCAAACAGGATCGTCCTGACTTGATTGTCAATTTCCCGGCATTACGTCCCATCTTTACACTCTGTCAGATGTTTCCCCGGATTGGTGAATGGATCGTCCGTTCGACGACCCTGCGATTCTTGAAACGAGCCGGAAAGAGGACGTCATAGTCATTTCTAAGCGACGCTCCATTGCTGCGAGTAGTACGTGCGTCCTGCCCGTTGCTCGTTCGAACCTCCGGACAGGTTGAAATCGTGTCGTGTGAGGTGGTAGGCTTTCATCGCTTTTGAGTGTTCGGACTTTTCTTGTCGAAAGGATGTGACGAGTGAATCATTTTCTCGTCGGCTGCTTGATGACGGTTGCAGGAACGGCTTTCGGAAATGTTCCTGCCGGTACCGAGTTACAATACACGGGATCAGTTATTCAGCAGTCCAAATCACCGACCAGCGAGCCCAAGACATTCTCTGTCACGGCCCTGACAGCCACGGCTGACGATGGTTCGCTGCAACTGATGTGGAATCTGGAAGAACGCGGGGCTGGTGGCTGGACGTGGCCTGAACGCTTCGGTTCGTTCGCCCCGACGGGAAATTCCAAGGGGCAATCGATCCGAGTGCTGTACACGCATGATGGCGTTGCCAACCCTCTAGGTGTCCGCTCGCCCATTTTTGAATTTCGCGACAAGTTGCAAGCGGACGGATCGTGGTCAGATGGTCGTCTCGAATATCGCGTGTCGCGCAAGCGGAAGGTTAAGGATCGTGACTGCTGGCAGGTTGAGGTCGCATCCAATCTTGGCCGGTCACAGACGTTGATCATCGATGCAGCGTCAGGCGTCCTGGTTTCGGCTGAGCAGCGAGTTTTCATGGGACGTGGTGATGAGTTCCAACTGAAGTTGGAACTGCAGTCGCAAAAGTCTCTGGCGGCAGCCGATTTTGCCAAGGCTCAGACGGCCTTCGGAACACTTCGTCAATTGCAGGCGTCACTCGGTCGAACAGGCGAACAAAAAGTGGTTGAACTGACTGCCGCCCAATTGACGTCCGCTCAAGAGATGATCGGAAAGATTGAACAGCAGTCCGAAGGGACCATGTGGTCAAAACTCGTCGGAATTATTGCTCGCGATCTGCAACAGCAGGCACGTCGATTAGAAGGTGCGGCGGGACTGGCCAAACGATTCGTGGGGCAGCCTGCTCCAAAATCGCAATTCAAGCTGGCGGATGGAACAGCAATTCCCGCGAATGAAACACAGGGCAAAGTCGTCGTCCTGCACTTCTGGGAATACCGGAATGAGAATCTGGCCGAGCCCTATGGCCAGATCGGTTACCTCGACTTCCTGAACGGAAAACGGAAGAAACTCGGTGTGAAAGTGATTGGCGTCAACGTCGATCCTCGCATTGGAGAACGCGAGAATTCGGGTGCTGCCGTCCGATCCATGAAAAAGCTGATGGAATTCATGAATCTGGCGTACGACGTCGCCATCGATGACGGGACGCTTTTGACCCAATATGGCGATCCTCGAACACTGGGGTCACCGCTGCCTCTATGGGTTGTCATTGGTCACGATGGAAAAGTCGTTCACTACCAGATCGGCTTCTACAACATCACCCCTGACGAGGGGCTGAAACAACTCGACGAAGCGGTCGTGCTGGCATTGCGCAAGCAGCGTGAATCGCAATAACGGGGTGCAACCGTGTCTTCCTTGAGGGCTGTAGGCCCAAAAAAACGAAGGACACGGCTTCAGTCGGCTGAAGCCGTGTAAACGGGAAACAAATCAAAATGTGCGACCTGAAAGGTCGCGAGAGGTTATTGATCGGCGTAGATCGCCATGACCAAACTTCTCGCTCCTTTCAGCGATTGCGACATCGCCGGGGCGGCTGACACGTTCGCCGCCGTCGATTTGCGGGGTAAGTTCAAGGACTGGACTGAGGCTTTGCGAAGGAAGCCCAGGGTTTCGCGAAGTCGCGCTCCAACTACGGCCACCATCATTCCCCAGAAGACACAATACGACAGGCACTTCGTTTACTTTTCCGAAGGGACAACGCGACTGACGCCTGCGGGTTTTCCCCAGGGTTTCGACAGCCAGATCACCGCTGTCCCGTCTCGGCTCCCTGTGAGGATCTGATTTCCGTCAGGTGAGAAGGCGACACTTGTCACGTCTTCGGTGTGTCGGCTGAGGGTCAGGATTTCTTTCCCTTCGATGTCCCAGAGCTTGGCCGATTGATCGTGGCTTCCGGTCAGGACTCGAGCGGCGTCAGGCGAGAACGAGACACTGGTGATGCTTGCCGTGTGACCTTTCAATTTGTGCAACACTTCGGCAGACTTCACATCCCAGATCCTCGCTTCTTTGTCGTCGCTTCCCGTGACAAGCCATTTGCCGTCCTTCGTGAAATCGGCACACAAGACGGCCCACTCGTGCCCGCGGAATTCACGCAGGAATGCGTGTGTCTTGCCGTCCCAAAGTCGAGCCGACTTGTCGCTGGAGGTGGTGACGATCAATAGTCCATCAGGGGAATACGTCGCAAAGCGAACGCGATCGGTATGTCCTTGCAGAACTGCGGTGACCTTGCCCGATTCGACCGACCATACGCGGGCGGTTCCGTCATCGCTGGCAGTCAGGATGGATGCTCCATCTGGCGAGAAGCAGGCCGTGTTGACAAGGCTTTCGTGGCCAGTCAGCTTGTGAATCACATGTCCGGTTTTCGCATCCCAGATCTTGGCAGAGTTATCCCAGCTTCCGGTCACAACCAGATTGCCGTCCGGAGAAAAATGAGCGGATGCAACCGCTCGGTGCGAACTGAAGCTGAGCCGCTCAGTGACCGGCAGAGTCTTGGTATTCCACAATCGCGCATCACTGCCACCTACCGTCAGAATATCATCGGTGCCGGGCAGGAAAGCCGTCGACCAGAGCAAACCACCCACTTGCTTCAGATCCACGACTGGACCGAGTTTCCCGTCGCGTGACGGCGATTGGATTTCGGCTCCAGAAGCCAGATCCCACTTGCGAACAGTTCGGTCGGCGGAGTTCGCACCGATCAATGTCGTTCCATCGCGGGAAATATCGATTGAGAAAATGTCACCTGCGAAGGGAGGGATGGCCACCTCCGGTTGCGCCGTCTCCAGATTCCAGGTGGTCAAATGGCTTTCGGCCACTTCTTTGCCGCCGGTCTTCTTCAGCACAGAACAACTGGTGACAACTCGATCAGAGCGATTCGGAATCATTTTCATCGTCAGCACGGCATCGGGATGACGGAGTGAAAGCTTGGGAAGTTCTTTCGCGGTTTTTGCGTCCCATTGTCCAACAGTTTTGTCGAGACTGGCGGTGAGGATCCGGCTGCCATCGTGAGTATATGTGATGGCAGAGATCTTGCGTGTGTGTCCTTCCAGCTTGGCGAGCGTTTCGCCGGATTCAACGATCCAGATGCGAGCGTGCCCTTTGGCATCGCCCGAGGCGAGGTGAAGATGATCGGGAGAGAAAGCCAGTGTCGTGACTTCAGCAATGTGGCCGGGGAGTTTCTTCAGCAGTGCACCAGTTCGGGCATCCCACAACTGTACCGACTTGTCGTCGCCTCCTGTTGCCACTAAGCGACCATCCGATGTTACCGCCGCCGCAGCACTGCGACCTGTCTGATCCATTCTCAGCAACTGCCCGCCCGTCGCGACATCCCACAAACGGGTCGTATTATCGACGGCAGAGGTCAACAGACGACGGCCATCCGGGAAGAAGATCGCGGTGGAAGCGAGGTAGGCATGACCTTCTTCAAACTTCATTTCAGGCTTGCCAGTGCCGGTATCCCAGGTCCTCGCCGTTCTGTCGCGGCTGGCTGTGATGATCTGCTTCTGATCTTTGGAGTAGGCCGCCCCGAGGATCGCGTCCTGATGACCTGACAGAATGCGTCCCTGCAACGTGCGGAGCTCTTCGTAGTTGTCGATGCTCCATTCCCGGACAACTCCATCATGAGCGGCCGAAAGAACTGCCTTTCCATCCGCCAGGATCGTCGCCGCGTGGACGCTGCCACCATGTCCTCGAAACGCCTTGATCGCCGAGCGATGCGGGAAATCCCAGATCCGGACGGTGTGATCCTGCCCGGCACTGACCAGCAGTGACTTGTCAGCACCTGGTGAAAAGGCGACAGAACGAACGGCGTCGGTATGCCCATCCAATGCCTGAAACTTGGCAGGTGGAATAACGCTTCCGCTTTCTGACGTCAGATTCTGAAAGTTTTCCCGCTGAATTTCTCGCGGATCCCAGATCAGGATTCTGCGATCATAGCCCCCGGTCACAACTTGTGCCCCGTCAGGTGTGAACGTTGCTGTGTAAACCGGGCCATGATGTCCGCGGAACGGAGCGAACAGACTCTTTCCTGTTCTGGCATCCCAGACGATGGCGGTTCCATCCTGTCCGGCAGTGACGATCCGCTGGTCATCTCGCGAAAAGGCGGCGGCCCAGACCCACCATGTGTGCCCCTTGAGGGACAAAGTTTCTTCGCCCGACTGAATATTCCACAATCGCGCTGTCTTGTCGTAGGAACCTGTCAGCAGGCGCGAGCCATCGTTCGAGAAGGCGACACTGACGACAGAATCATCGTGACCTTTGAACGATTTGATCCGCTTTCCCGTTTCAACATCCCACAGCGTGACGAAGGCTTGCGGATCGTTGCCCCCCGTCGCCAGAGTCTTGCCGTCCGGTGAGAACGCGACCGCATGAACATATTCGCCGCCATGTTCGAGAACGTGCAGAACCTTTCCCGTTTCGCGATCAAAGAGACGGACCTTGGCGTCCCATCCACCTGTGGCAATCAGCCGTGAATCACGTGTCACAGCAAGTGTATCCAGCGGAGCCTTGGCGTCGAAGTCCTTCTCGCTTTGCGAGCAGAGGTACATTAATCGACCCCACTCCCAATTTCGCAGTTCCGGCTGGCACGTCTTCAGGACATCGCGAGCGGCGTCGAAAGCGTTCTTGTCGATCTGCGAAGCGGCGAGGCCGATCTTGGAAATATAAGCTTCGTACAAGGCATCCGCTTTGGCGGCTTCTTCCAGCTTCTTGGCTTCCAGAGCAACCTTTTCCGCAGCAACGGCGACCTTTTCCGCAGCCACAGCTTTATCACGATCAACAAGCGCGCGTGCCTTGGCATTCGCCTCTTCGGCCTGGGCGGCAATGGCCACTGCTTCAGCCGCCTTGGCTTTGTCGCGGTCAGCTTCTGCCCCTGCTTTGGCAATCGCTTCTGCCTCTTGCGCTTCAACGGCTTTATCACGAGCGGCGACAGCTTCCTGTTGAGCGTGATAGATCAGGACAGCGGCAGTGCTGACGATCATAAAGACCGCCACAGCTAAACCGCCCGCCATTCGCTTCAGGAAGACCAGTCTCTTCTGGCGCGCTACTCGGTCGTCCTGAGCCGCCAGCAATTCCTTTCGGAGAACTGTGTGCTCGGGGTTTTTGGCATCGAGCAGTGAGAGCCCAAGGTCAAAGTCCCCTTTTCGTCGAGCACTGTCCGCATAAGCCAGTTGTGCTTCAGAGATTCCCGAAAACGCACGCTTGTTGCCAGTCCAGAGTTCGTGAGCTTCCTGGAATCCGAAGAGGGCTCGAGAATAGTGCTGATAATCGTCGGACTGGCGGGCTTCCTTCAGGTCGTCTTCGGCTCGTGACGACAGGACGATACTTTCCGAGTGCGACTGGAATTCTCGGATCGCGGCCTGGAACGATTTGACGTCCTGATAACGGTCGGCAGGGTTGGTCGCCATCGCTTTCATGGCGATGTCGACCAGTTCCCCGGTCTTGTCGGTCGGTGCAATTTCGTTGCGAGCGGCGGCCATCAGACACTTCATCGCGTTCTTGGCGACGTGTGGTGGCCCACCCGTGATGATCTCGTACAGCATGGCTCCCAGCAGATAGACATCGCTGGCGGCGGTGATCTTTTCGATCGGACCGGTTGCCATTTCGGGGGCCATGTACGCTGGCGTCCCCCCCATCGTATTCGTTTCGGTGATGCTGCGTGATTTACGGAAGGATTTGGATGCCTGTGCGAGGCCCCAGTCCATGACCAGTACTTCGCCGAATTCACCCAACATGATGTTTTCGGGCTTCAGGTCACGATGCACAATGCCGCGTGCGTGGGCAAATCCGACCGCATCGGCGACACGCATCAAGATGTCAATGTTCTCGACAGCCGACTTCTTTTGAATCACCTTCAGCCAAGGGGTCCCCTGGACTTTTTTCATCGAATAGAACAGCGCACCCTGTGCGTTGGCACCGACATCGTAGATGGGGACGATGTTCGGGTGATCCAGATCACCGGTCACCACCGCTTCTGCGAGGACTTTGGCTCGCTGCTTTTCGTTTCCGGCTGTTGCTGCCTTCAACATTTTCACGGCGACGTTACGATCGATCGAGGTCTGACGGGCATCGTAGACGACCCCCATCCCTCCTTCACCAAGGACCTTAATCAGTTCATATTCGGGTTCGTCACAATCAACCGAAATCGGCCCTGCCTGCAGTTCAGAAAACGCCTTAGTCTTGATGACCAGCGTCTGCTTGGGAGATTTGACATGTCGGGCCTCTTTGGCCTTCATTGTCATTTCAGGTTTCAGATTGTCGACAGAATCCGGGTCTCCCCAAACCGACTCGACCGTCTTCAGCAGTGACTCGGGAACCTCTTCGGATACGAAGGTCTTGTCGGCATCGCCCCCGTCGAGCGAATCCATCGAAAACTCTTCGCTCACCATCGTCCGGGCGGCAGCTTCGGGATCGTCGGACTCAACGAAGTCCTCTGCAACGAAGGTTTTGTCAGAGTCACCATCGGCCTCGTCGGACATCCCAAACGATTGCGACAGGTCACCTACGATCGTTCGAAACGCCGCTTCCGGATCGGCTTCGGCATCGTCGTCATCGGCGACGTATGTCTTATCCGAATTATTGGCTCCGGCAATTTCCGTGGAATCGACGGTTGCGGACCCATCGTCTGAACTACTGCCGTCATCCGAACCGCCCGGAGCTTCAAACTCGTCCGAGACGTACGTCTGCTGGCTTTCGGAAGCGTCGTCGGCGTAACCACTGTCAAAAGTCGTATCAGGCCGCTGGGCTTCGTGTGAAATCGAACCGGTCGCTGAACTGGCGGCACCCGGATCTGAAAGATCACCGACGAAATCATCAGATTGCATCGTCTGATCGATGCCAGAATCACTCTGAGAGGATTCGGGTGACGCAAATTGTTCCTGCGACTCAATCGCACTTTGCTCGAAACCAGAAAGTCCACCACTCACCGAATCGATCAGGGGAGGCTTGGAGACCTCGGTCGCCAGAGTGGCGTGCATTTCGCCAGATCCAGACGCAGAGTCGCTTACGGACAGGCGATGCTGACAATTCGAGCAAACGCCTGACACCAGATCCTCACCGAGAACCTTTTTATTGCAACTCGGACACCTGATCATCAGCCACCTCCACACGTTCCGGCGTCACCCAGCCGGTCGTGCATCCTAATCATTGGTGCTGCCATCTTGACATCCAACCAATGATACTCACTTTGTCGCAGTCTACTCATCAACAGGGCGCTGCGAGCCGACGGTTTCCTCTGATTTTTCGTCGAACGGAACACTTGTACGTTGCCGTCGATTTCGAAATGAGTATCCCGACTTTTCAATGATCTCTATCTTTGTCAGATCGACCGCCGTTACACCACACCGAAACAAGAATCCTGGCGATTTTTTTGAATCTCGGACCATTTGGCAGAGTGCAATTGCCCCTTATTTTGCCTTCGCTCCGAATTTGCGGAATAGTCGAGCTGCACGGGATAGTCCGTTCGAAACGACTCGAACGGCTGTTTCCTTGACGGACGTGGGGACCGGAATCCCTGCGATCGAGGCACCGACGAGCATCACAGAGCCAGCAGCCGACGCGTCAGAATCTGCCGGCTCTGAGTGATCACTTGTGCCATCAGTATTCTCAGCAACTGTGTCGCTGGCGAAATCGGCCTGTGACCAGTCTGCTGATCGACCGTCTCGTGTCTGTTCGACAAAGTTATCCGTCAAAACCTCAGCCCGCTTCCAGGCGCTTCGAGCAGCCATCGAAGACCAGCCTTTCCATCCGGATTCGGCAGGAGATTCGAAGCTCGCCTGAGCAACCGACGGTTCGTGAGCTTCCGTGGCTCGAGCGAAGTCCAACGAATCGAAGTCCGATCCGGGGAGTAACATTGAAACAGGCATTTGGGCTGCAGCGCGAATGGCGTCTTCGGCATCTGCCGGTTCATCCCCCATCGGTGCCGGCGACATCTTCTGTTGCCGGTTGTTCGATGACGGAGGACGGTCACCGTCATCACTTTCGTCAACGATTTTGCCTTGGCGGACATCGAAGACGTCGAGCAACAATCGTTGACGAGATTCGCCGGGCTCTTGAAGTTGGAATCGGTATTTTCCATCAGGAAGATCGGAAATCAACTTCATCAGGTCGTCAAGAACCTTTTCGTCCAGCGGATATTGTTTATCGACGGAACCATCCGCTCGCAGGATTTCCAGGTAGACGATACGTTTTGACGCGATCCCGTCTTCGCCCCCGGTAATGTCCAACCGAGCCGTGTCACTTTGGCTTGGAGGTGGAGCGGCGATACCAACGACATCGATGACGTTGATCTGTTCAGGGAAATGCAAGTAGACAACGGGTGGGGTGACGTCGTACGGGAACGACGCCAGACCTTCACCCGGCACAGGAACCGCAGTGGCGCGAACGGAAATATCCTGGAAGACCACGGTCCCCGGATTGTCGACGTTTCCCGTGGCTGTCAAAACCTTTGGATGAAGCGCCGCATAGTTGGGATCGTGCGAATTGTAAATCGCACTACTGAGATCCGAATTGATGTTCGGTGAAGGAACCGGCGGCGGCGATGAGACCCCGATATCTGGAACCGACTCCGTTGGCGTGTTGACGTTCAGGGCCTTCAGGACCACGTGCGAATCGTGAGCTACCTGAACATTGATCAGGATCGGGGCTGACTGGTCTTCTGGATTCGGATTGCCGTGATAGGTGTGACTAAAACTGAAGTGTCCGGGGTCGGCGAAGACCTGTGTTGTTGACGTACCATCGCCCCAATACACGGTAATCACGAAATTGTGCTCGCCTGGGCGTCCGAAGTCACCACTCAGGACTACCTCTCCGGTCGCCGAGATTTGCGGCGACTGGATGTTGTAAATCAGTGGCAGGGTATTCGTAATGCTGCCTGTTCCCGTTTTGATCACAACGTCGTTGGGGACGGTATGCTGCGTGGTATCAGGAGTGGTGTTGGGATCCATACTCCCCAGGACAACCGTATTTGTGGCGGTCAGAGAAACCGTACCAGTCCCTGTCAACGAGATGTCGTTGGCCACACGGGTGTCGTTGATGACGACATTGTGACCGGCGTTCAACGTGACATTGCCATTGCCATTCAGGGCCGTGATTGGCGAATTAACCGTAATGTCGAACGAACCACTCTTTGTGAGCAGGGTGATATCACCGCCCGTGGAATTCGTGATCGGAGCATTCGTTGCCGATTGAGTCGCCGAAACGAGAATTGAACCATTGTTCGTGATCGTGATATTGCCAGCCGATGCTCCGTTGTTCGTGATTCCATTCACGCCCCCGACAGAATCGATCGTCAAAAGCTGGTGCGTGAGGTTATCGACCCGGATATTTCCGGATCCGGTGTTGTGGGCAGCGAAGTGAGAAACCTGTGTCTGCAACGCGTTGCCACTGCCAATCCCCTGTGTCGTCTGAACGACCAGGGAGTTGGTGATAATGTTGACTGTATTGACCGCCGCACCGTTGGTGACGCCACCGTGAACAGCCGTCAGAGAAACCAGGCCAGTTGGCTGTGTCGTCTGGAGAGTCGAATTGAGATTGATGTTCCCATTCGCATTGATCGCCGTGAGCGAAATCTGGTTTGTCGCAGTCGCAACATTGTTAACCGTGATCGTCCCGTTCGTCAGGGAAATCCCCGCAGCCGAATTCGTGTTGACGATTCCGTCAAGCTTCGTCAACCCGGTGCCGGTCGTTTGAGTCAGGTCTGCCGCTGTGATCCCACCCGTTTCGGCGACATTGTGTGCAGACGTGATCACGACTGACCCAAGCCGCGTCGTACCGCCAACGGCACCCGTAAACAGAACATCACCAGCGGTTCCAGAATTGATCAGCAGTCGTTCTGCAACGGTTCCAGTGTTCGTGGCATTAAGCGTGCTGGCGAATGTGACATTGGCACCTGTCGAATGACCGCCCGCCGTTGTGTCAATCGACAATTGTCCACCGCTGCCGACCTCTGTAACGCCACGCAGGAAGGAAACGGCATCACCGGTCGTTGTAATTGATCGCGTTCCATTGACTGGCGACGTGATTGTGACGAGCCCTGCACCGTCCTGCGTAACGCTTCCATCCGAACTGATGTTGGCGTTAACGGTCAACAGGCCAGCGTTCGTCAACCGTACACCGCCCGCCCCCGTCGTTGTGACAGTGTTGTTGATGACGATCACGTTTGAGGCCAGCGAGATTCCCGTCGCGGTGTCGGTGTTTGTCGTCCCGTTCAGAGTCGTCGTCCCGGTTCCCGCCGTCTGCGTCAGGCTGGCAGACACAATGCCACTCTGTTCGGTCACATTGTGTGCGTTCGTAATGACAATATCACCGACTCGCGTGCCCGTTCCGACCGCTCCGGAGAAGAGAATGTCACCAGCTGTTCCAGAATTGACCGTCAGATTCTGCACTCCTGCGCTGGTGGCATCGACCGACGAACCAAACGTCACGTCGGCTCCCGTGGCACTACCAAATGCGGAATTGAATTGGCTACTTCCCGTCAGCGTCAGAGCCTGTACCGTCACCTGCTGTCCCTGGGTCCGAACCGTTCCGTTCAGGGCCGTTGTCCCGAGGTTCACAGCACCACTGATCGCGGTGAGCGTCCCCGTAATGTTGGTCTGGCTGACGGTATGAGTCATCCCGCTCTGGAAGGTGACACTGTCCCCGGCGTTCAGACCGACGGTAACTGTCCCCGTGTTTAGGAAGTTGACGAAGTTGGTGATGGAGTCGGTCACGACCGGTCCACCTGATTTTCCCAAGGTGACGTTGTACGGCTGATTGGTCGTCGTCAATGTCGACAGGGTCGTATTCGCCTGGAATGCCACTTTACCTGTGGTGTCGGAAATCAAGACCGTTCCAGCTTGGAGCGTTCCCTGGAATGTGGTGTTGCCGCTGTTCGTGATCGTCACGGTTCCGAGCGAATCAACGGGACCGACGAAGACGATGTCGCCAACAGTCCCCGCATTGATTGTCAGGCTTTCAGCACTTGCCCCGGCTGTCGCGCCATGCAGCGAGCTCAAGAATGAGACGTTTGCTCCCGTCACATTACCGGAAACCGTCGTGTCAATGACCAGATTGCCGGCACTGCCGCTGAGCGTCACCCCTGTCGCGAAGCTCACGGTGTCTCCGGTCGTCGTAATCGAACGTGGTTCCGTAATCGTGACCAGTCCAGCACCGTTCTGGGTGACTGCACCATCGGAGGTAATATTTCCATTGATCGTCAGCAATCCGGCATTCGTAAACGTCACCACACCCGAACCTGCGGTTGTCATCAGTGCGTTGACCGTGATTACATTTGTGGTGACCTGAATTCCAGTGACCGTCGTCGTTGTGACAGCACCGTTGAAGGTTGATTGTCCGCTGCCGGCCATTTGAGTGAAACTGATGGCCGAGATTCCCGCCGTTTCAGTCACATTGTTCGCTGTGACGACGACGATATCCCCCAACTGGGTGTTACCGCCAACCGAACCGGTAAACAGTACATTGCCGGTGGAATTGAGAGTCAGGTCCTGCAACCCGGCATTTGCCGAGTTGAGTAACTGATCAAACGTCGTGTTTTGACTGACGAGTGTCGTCGAGTTCCCAAGAACGACACTGTCATGATATGTCTGGTCTCCTGTTGTCGAAATATGTGCGGCATTGATACGGGTCGTACCACTGGCGTCCGTCGACAGGAATTGCAGCCTGGTCGCCCCGACAGAATCGCTCGCAGCGTCACCAAACGTTGTGGTTCCCGAGGCATTCACAGTCAGCCCCTGCACGCCGGAGGCCAGAGCATCGAGATTTCCGTCAAACGTGACGTTCGTGCCGGTCAGTGTCGTGGTATTCCCCAGCACAACATTGTCGTGATATTTCTGGTCGCCAGTCGTCGAAACGTTGGCGGCATTGATACGAGTCGTGCCAGCGGCATCCGTGAAGATGAACTGCAGTTTCGTTGTTCCAACCGCATCGACAGCCGCGTCCCCAAATGTCGTCGTTCCGGTCGCGTTTACCGTCAATCCCTGCGTGCCGGAACCCAGAGCGTCAACATTGCCATCGAACGAGACATTGGTACCAGTGAGCGTCGTCGTGTTCCCCAGAACGACATTGTCATGGAACGTTTGATCGCCAGTTGTCGAAACATTTGCCGCATTGATCCGGGTCGTGCCAACAGCATCTGTCGTGATGAACTGCAGCTTTGTTGTGCCTACCGCATCGGCAGCGGCATCACCAAACGTCGTCGCGCCCGTCGCATTTACCGTCAGACCCTGACCTCCGGAAGCCAGAGCATCGACATTGCCATCAAATCGAACATTCGTGCCCGTCAGAGTCGTGGTATTACCCAGCACGACATTGTCGTGGAAGGTCTGATCCGCGGTAGTTGACACATTTGCAGCATTGATCCGCGTCGTACCAGCAGCATCAGTCGTGATGAACTGCAGTTTCGTCGTGCCAACCACATCGACCGCTGCGTCTCCAAATGTCGTTGTTCCTGTCGCGTTCACCGTCAGCCCCCTGCACGCCGGAAGCCAGAGCGTCAATGTTGCCATCAAACGTGACATTGGTACCAGTGAGCGTAGTCGTGCTACCGAGGACGACATTGTCGTGATACGTCTGATCGCCGGTCGTTGAAACATTTGCAGTATTGATCCGAGTCGCACCAGTTGCATCCGTCGTCAGAAACTGAAGCTTCGTCGTACCGACGGCATCGACTGCCGCATCGCCGAAGGTTGTTGTCCCCGAAGCGTTAACCGTCAGTCCCTGCACGCCCGAGGCCAGGGCATCGACATT
>CAIWEX010000077.1 GCA_903911795.1 uncultured Schlesneria sp. | reverse complement strand
TAACCCTCCAGGTCGAAAAAGATATCCGCGTGATGATCTGGTGGGAGAGCGGCGAGGCCAATCCGCTCACCGTTGATGCTTGTGTGAGCCAGGACCTCGTATCGCGGCGGAGACCCCAGACGGGACTTGCGATCGTTCCGTGTCTCACACTGGAGTTTCGCCTGTGCGACGAGTTTTTCCATGGAGTCTTTGGAGATCTTGGTGACGGACACGCCTGTGCATGCAGCCAGGTGAGCCATTGTCGTGATGCCGTCTTTCTTCAATCGCTTGATCTGACCCACGGTAATACCGGCAATCTGGACCAAATGATCGGTGTTCGCGAAGAACGCTTCGGAATGGGATGTCCAGCGGCCGTGGTTCGCTCGTGGAAGTGGCTCAGGACGATCGTCGGGATTTCCGGTAAATCGTTCCTGCAACTCAAGGAAAGCCGATTTGACGCGCCGGTAGTAGTGGATGAAATCCTCAACGCGAAATTCCACGTGATCCTTGTTGCCAAGGATAATCCCGAATTTCTCCGGCATCGGCTCACCAGCATTGGCTGCCAACATCTCGGAATAGCAGCAAAGCTGAATCGCGTAATACGGCTTGGGGGCACGAGCGAGCTTCGTGTCCCAGACCTGGTATCTGCCAGAGGCATCCAGGATTAGAAAATCCGCGAATCCGGCAAATTGCTCCATCTCCAGAAACGCCTGGAAGATAATAGGAGCCCGCGAGTCCATTGCAGATCGAGTTGATGTACGGGCAACATCCAGTTCCTGTTTCGGAACTTCAATCAATTCTGGGTTCGAGGTCTTCAGTTCGTTCAGGACAGCATACTCATGCTGATCGCCGGTCTGGGCGATCAACTTCTGATCTTCCGTTTCTTCGTCTGGCTTGATGGCCCCCCGGTTCTCCAGGTAGTAGCGATCCATCCATGATGCGAACGGCGACTCCAGGAAGCGAATGAGATCACTGGGGGAGTAAATCAATTGACCCGCATGCTTCTTCATTGGCAGGTGCTTCTCTCTGAAGAGTGAAAACGTTGTGGTCGCTTATGAGCAAGCACTGTGGTCTTTCGTGGGAACCATGAGCACGGTAAGCCTTACCGCCAGTTGACCCACAATGATCATTCCCAACACATGTTAGCTTCTACCGTCAGTACGTCCGATCAAACGAAATTCGGTGTCCTCCAAGCAGTTCTGCGTGCTGGGGATGGCAGGTCACCAGAATGACTTGATGCTTTTCCGCGAAACGCTGCACGATGGCTGCCACTTGTTTCTGACGCTCGGAATCCATGTCAACCAGTGGGTCATCCAGAACGAAGAAACCATCCTTGCCTTTCAGAAAATGCTCGGCCATCGAGATCCGAATTGCTAAGCCAAGACACGACCGGGTCCCCATCGACAGGAGTTCATTGGGAAGTTCGAAATCGGTACCGCGACGAGCCTGGGTCTTGTCGAGATTGACATCGCAATATTCCCCCGCCGTTATTGGGGCCAGAACGGATCGCAGACTGTTTTGCCATGGATCAAGTGTTCCGGCGTCCAGTCGACTCTGGAGTGCCTGAAAAACCTGATCGATCCGCTTCAGTGCATGCCACTGTTTGTTCAAGTGATCCAAGCCTGCCTCTGCATCTCGGAGTTGCTGCTCTGCTTCTGCCATCGAAAGCTCGGGTTCATTTCCTAACTGCGCTTTCCGCAGACGTGCATTTGGCAGGTCGGTCTCCCTGATGGTACGCAGTCGATTCGCTTTCTCCTGAAACTGGTTGATCAACCCCTCTGCATCTTCTATCCCATCGGGAAGCTTC
>CAIWEX010000076.1 GCA_903911795.1 uncultured Schlesneria sp. | reverse complement strand
CCTGCCGCAACCGACTTCGGAAAATGCCAATCACGGGACGCCATGAACCTCACGCCCGCTTCGCTCAAGACGCCAAGACGCAAAGTTTTCAAGCATTCCATACATCGCCTCTCCCCAACCTCTACTTTCCTTTTTCTTCCCTTCGCGTCTTTGTGTCTTTGCGTGAGCCCCTCTTCCACCCGCGTTTCAGCGTAAGACCACCAACAAGCGGCTCCGTCTGATGCTCAACTTCGATGCTGATCGGATGAGCGATCATGCAGCTTCCGGCCCAACGACCCCTTGGGCCGCATACCGGAAGTGAAAGCGCCCTTCATCTACGAAGGCATTGTGGGTAAGCCCAAGTTCTGCAATGAGGCTCTGCGAGGGAAGACCCGGGGGTTTGCGACGACGCTCCAGCAAAGGCCGCCCATGATCAACCCAAAATACAAATCCTGACAGGTTGCTATTTCTTCTCGACGGCCGAGTCTCCGAGAGCAATTGCAGATCCGGGACCGAAGGCAGCGAATGAGTCGCGGCCCTGGTATTGATAGTGAATCACCAGAGACTTCGGGACGTTTGATGCAATGACCGGCAATCCAGATACCGCCCTGTCACACTCTTCCTTCGTCAAATTCAAGCCGTTCTTTTTGACCAGAGGCCGAAATCTCTGCGTGACATCGGTCCATTTGGCAGGATTGTAGATTCCGACACCGTAGCGGACATCCACCAGTCTGAAAGGGTCGTCTCGTGAGAGACTCACGGTCGAACGCGCATCCAAAACGGCGGTCTGGTTCTCGGCAATAACTCGAAACTCTTCAATCCCATTCATCCGATATCGCAGCGACAGATACTTGGGCGTACCAAGCTTCGGATCACCGCCGACCAACGAATTATCCGCAATCACGACGAACAGCCCTGATTTCGCCACCGCAATCGCTGCGGAGGTGATCCCCACGGGTTTGTCCGCAGGTCCGTACTTCACTTCCAGAATTTCCAACTTCTCGGCTTGATCCTCTCTGGAGTTCGGATCGACTGCAGGGACAGGAAGAGCCGCCGCCAGGTCATCCTTTGTCACGGGAGCACCGCGACCCGCCCAGCGAATCAGAGCGTGTACTAGCCAGAATCCGTTGGGTTCACCATACCACGGCTCAACGGAGGAATATGTGACGCGTCCCTCGCCAGATTTCAGAGTGGCGACTGTCGGACCACCTTCAACCGACCCGGGCCCCCGACGCAGCAGAACGACGTGAGGCTTGTCGACGAGGAAATCTCCTGCCTGTTTCAGATAGTTTCCAACGGGAATCCGATTCTTCAGACCGTCGAACACGATCTCAGAAACACCAGGAATCATTTCGTAAGTGTCCGTGTGATTGAAGCCCGTCCGAATTCCGAATTGTTGAAGGTGCTCCATGTTTCGACCGTTGTACGCATTGAACACCAGCAGGTGGCCACCGGCTTGAACAAAATCTGCCAGCGGTCGAAATGCTGCGGCGTTCTTACGTTCCGGCGCTCCCCAGTAATCCATCATGTTCGACCCGACGGCGATCAGCGAGAACCGCGAATAATCGAATCCTGGTGCCGGAAAATCGGGAAGCATGTGATACGGAAGCCCTGTCTGCCGACACGCCTCAATCGCGAAACCTTGCTCCGCCCCAGCTCCCATCAACAGCAGTGCCCGTGCGTCGGGCTTTCGCTTCAACAACCATGTCGCACCACCGGGTGCCGTAGTCCCCGGTGATGTGGCCGGTGAACTGGCCACTGGAGAAAATGTCGCTGCAGCTGCCGCGAGTGGCACATCTTTCTGCGGAGTCATCGGGAACACGCCCGAAAAGCTCTTCGACAACTGATCGGCTTCGGCATCGGTCAGCGGTTTCAGTTCCAGATCGCGAAACGCGAACGCGGATTCCCAGCTGCCAAGAAACAACTGATTCCGTTCATCTGCCGAGTAGTTCGGCGGGATGAGGTCGTTCAACAACGACAACCGTCGTGGATCACCATGCCAGCGGATGATTTCCTTGTCGCCGCATGTGACGATGATCGTGTCGGGAGTGACGATGCAGCGCACAGGGACTCGCTGATTCTGCGGCAACAGCGGAGTCTTGTAATTCCGGTGCACTAGATTCACACCGTCGAAATATCGCTTTCCGTCGAGCAGATCGATTCCCGCGTTTTGCATGATGTCGGCATCGATCACGATGGCACACGGATGTCCATCGACGAGCAGGCCGATATTCAATTGCCGAACTCCCCCGATCCGCTCCACCGTTCCCGACAGGACGTAACTCTTGGGAACTTGCGCGGGGATGTTGAGCCGCGACGATGCCCTGGTGTTACAGGTCAAGGCGTCTCCTTCCACCTTCCATTCCCCGTAACGCGTATCCCGATCCACGTTTATGATCGGCAGGATCTTGCCATCGGCCTCCATCGACGGTGCGCTGGGAACGCTCGTCGGGGGAAGCGGTTCGAGTTCCAGCTTTTCGAAGCGAAAGCCCTGAAACCAGCTTGTCAGTGCCAATCGGTTGTCCGGTATCACCCAGGACGTATCAAAGGAGAACCGTCTGGGGTTGCCCTTCCAGTCGATAATGGTCGTCCCTTCGCTCGTAACATTCAGTCCGGCCTTTGTCTGAACGATGACGATTTCGCGAGTCACTCCAGCGGGAATGACGGGGGCACCGCGATACGCGAAAGAATTGTCCCGATAGATGGTCTGATCAATATGAATGCCGCTGGCTGTTGAACCATAGCCGTCAATCGCGAGGTTCGCCTTGAATGGCCCGATCGGCAGTCTCACAAACAACGATTCATTGTTTTTCTGGCCACCTTCCGTTCTGGCCACTCGCATCGTCAGTTTGTATTCGTCGGGGACATCGATCGGAATCGCCAGCTTGTTATACTCAAGATCACCCAGGCATCTCAGCGCGGTTCCCTCTCGTTCCCATTTTCCAGAGAGTGCATCGCGAGCCGGATCAATGAGTGCCAGCAGATCCACCCGCTTGCCTATGGAGAATGGTGGATGCTCTGGAGTTTTCGGAGCCGGCAGTGGCGGTCCGAGTTTCAAGTTGCGAATTTTCAAATGGTGATTCGTCCCGAGGAACAACCGTCGTCCATCTGGAAGCGTCCATTCGCTCGGAAGTGTCAAACGCCGCACGTCGCCGCGCCAGTCGATCAGGGTTTTCCCATCGGCATCCATCCGGATCGACGACTTGGTCACGGTACAGGCAATTTGTACGGGAATCCCCGGCTTCAAAAGCGGGCCCCGCAAACTCGTCTCGTTATCTTCCCACCGCCGTCCGTCGATCATGTCGAGTCCGGAATTGCCGCGGTTGGAGGCCCATTGGAAATACGAGTTCCCTGCAATCAATCCGAACGTGACAGCGTATTCTCCATTGCTGTCGGCAGGGAGTTCCACGGTCGCAGAAACCGTATATTCCTCGGGGACGACAGTCGGCAGATAGATCTTTCCCCAGCCTTCCGGGCTGCTCAAACCGTTTTTGCCGATCGCCCAAATCCCTCGGGCGGAGTCCCGTTCGGAATCCATCATTGGAATGACATCAAGATCACGATCCAGTCGCCCTGGTCGCACCTGCGGTACCTCGGGCTTGATCCGTGTCAGCGTCGCCGACTCGAACACGTACTTGGACTTGGACATGAGAACGAATGGCGATTGCCGACTGGCGACGAAATAGTCGCTGAGAAGCATCAGTCGTTCAGGATTTCCGTGCCAGTCAATAATCGTTTTGCCGTCGAACGCCAGATGCAGATGCCCTGGATGTATGGTGAGCACAATTTGTTTGAGAGCCTGATCGACAAATAATCCGCCGCGCCACTTCGTGCAATTAAGATCGTCGTCTGCTCCCCTGCCGTCCACATGCAAGGCACTGCACGCGGAGTTGAGTTCGTCCAGTACCACCATCCCCTGGCGACCGGCCATCATAAAGCCAAGACCAAGGGTGTCTGTCCCCTCAATCCGCCTGACCGAGAATTTGAGTTGATAATCTTCTGGAGTCGTCGCGGGAAAATAGATGCGTCCGTCAAAAGGGCCGATGAGCGCTGTATTTGTCTTCTGCCATTCCCCTTTGAGAACATCGCGTGACAGATCAACCAGTTTCAGCAGATCGATCGATTGACCCGCAGGTTCCGTCACAAGTTTTGAATCCGACCAAACCACGGACTTCGCCGACTCGGTCGGGGAAGGCCGAGGAACTGGCGGCGACTTCTCGCCGGGGGCTTTTTCGGTTGAGTTATTCGCGGCGCTACTTACGTCCTGAGGCTTCTCGACTGGCTGCGGGCGGCGTCCGCTGAGCAGGAACAAGAGCAGCAGAACGCACGCAGCGGCTCCAGCACCACCGGCGATCATCTGAGGCGATGGGTTGAATGCCTTGGATTTGCTCGACTTCTTCTTAGGTTTGCGCCGCAGAGGTTCCGCATCGTGTCCCTCGTCGGCCAGCGGCAGGTCCGCGAAATCCAGCGAAGGGTCGGGTTCTGCGGCGGCGAGTTGTGCTCGCAGTTTTTCATCATAGGCGGCCTTCGTCGCCGGTTTGAGCAGGCACAGACGCGCCGTCGCCAACTCATTCAAAATTCGTGCGGCATCAGCGGCGTGCTCGCCCGACTGGTACTGGCGTACGAACCCCATCTGCCGTTCGGCGGCCCCTTCGACGACGTCCATGTCGTCTTCAAAATTCTCCAGGCCGAGCAACCGATAATGATTCGGCGGCTGATCCTTAGGAGGAATCCCGAGCCACTTGCGATACGGATCGAACATTCTGTCGTTGCCTCAGCGAAGAGGAATTTGATTTCGCGAAGAAATTCGGTTTCATCATACGATTTAGCCCAACGATAGACAAAGTAGGATCGGTAACGAATTGTGTTCGTCGAAAGTGGGTCAGAGAGTCGTGGTACGCTCCACGAACCAACACCGCATTTTCTTATGGCAACCCAAGTGCTCGTCTTGTCCTCAGAAGGCTGTCAGGCAGTAAGCGTTGGTTCGCGGATAGGCTGTGAATTTATTCGGCGGGATGGCAGGGTCAGGAGGGAGGCGGATGGCCCTGAAAGTTTGAGCCTGCCCTCCGTTTCGGGGCCTTCCCGTTGGGAGGGCGGTACGGGAGGGCGAGGCTCCCGCCGAGCCGTCTTTCCGTGGATCACGTTCGTTCCCGCCACGCGGCTCGGGCCTCGCCCTCCCGAAGTGGCAGGGTGCGACTCAACCGTGAAGAACTCAGTGGCATGACGAAATGACGCTGCTGCCGCAGAACAGAAGCGTCTTTCAAGAAACGGGGGGCAATCGTCATTTTTTTGTGAAAGATGGTTCCGTTCCTCTATATTTCGAGGTACTCGTGTCGTGGTTTTCAAATGAAACGTAATTGTGGGACAGGGAGATGAGCGTAGCATCGAAACACTTTGTCCGGCCGTCGTATCGGATTCCTCCCAGTGTTCTCAAGGCGGCACAGGCCGGAGAACAGAGTGGATTCCAAGTGATCTTGTCGGCGTACGCAGGATTGGTACGTTACTGGTGCAGACAATCAAATTTGAGTCTCGAGGACACCGAAGATGTATTCCAGAACGTGTTTCTGACGGTGTTTCGTCGACTTCCTGAATTCAAGCAGTCATCGGTAGACGACAGTCTTCGTGCCTGGATTCGAGTCATTACGCGGTCAAAAATCGTAGATTGCGTCCGTGAAAACAGCAATTGGAAAGAGAGATCTCGAGTTTCGCGAGGAGCGATTACGAATAGCATTCCTTTCGTTGAGCAGCCTGCGTCGACAATTGGAATTCGCGTCATGGGTGTTGTTCGCGAACAATTTTCAGAGAGAGACGCTCGAATATTCGAACGCGTGATTTTTGATGGAGCGGAGACGGCAATCGTCGCCAGCGAATTTGATGTGACGCCGAACGTGGTCTACATCGTGATGTCACGCATCTTGAAAATGTTGAGAACGATGTTTGAACCTGAATCGCCGTTTGGAACGATGCTTGACGAGTGTACTCGGGTTTGTCTGTCTCCAGAAAGATTTTACTTCGATTGGCGGAAGCTTGTCGCGGCTGATATGCAATATCGTCATGGATTCCTGAGCAGATTTGACAGTATCGCTTGCGGCGACGTTATTGAAATCTCTCGGGGGCAACATATCCGCAATCCAGCCAATGTCGGAGGGAAAAGCGATTGGCGCGGGAACAACACATTCGACGAACGTTTGTTTCATCTCGGGTGGGAAGCTGAACCGCTGGAAGTACTCGCCGAATGTCTTTCGAATGGTGCAAACATCAATGCGACAGATCATCAAGGGCTAACTCCACTGGCAATTGCGCTCGAATATCGGAAGTATCATCTTGTGGAGCCACTACTCCGGGCGGGTGCCGATCCCAACAGCCCGAATGGAATCACTCTGAGTGTCGCCTGTCGTCGCGTAAAGAACGATGACGGTGTCAGGAGTGTGAGGCAGTTGATCGAAGCTGGCGCTGACGTACAACCGTGCGTCGCGGCCCTTTTGAATGAGGATTCAAACCCCTGGGTAGATCGAATCCTGGAACTCGTCATGCCTCAGAATCCAGATCTGGAACTGCGTAACTGTAATGAACTGACGGGATTACTCGTCGCATCCGCATCTTCAAATCGAGACGATTTGAAAAACTGGATTCGATGGGGTGCCGATCCTCAGGCGAGGACGCCGTGCGGCGCGACTGCATTGATGTTGAGTGGGCATTCTCTCGACAAAACCAGAACGCTCATCAGCACAGGCCTCGATGTCAATGCAACGGACGATGAAGGGAGAACAGCTCTCATCTATGCCGCTGCACATACGGTCCGGGATGCAACGTACTCAGTCATCGACTTGCTGTTGAAAGCAGGTGCAGATGTTACGAAATGTGATTCGACAGGTCGCAAAGCACTCGATTATGCGTTGGAGAATGAGATCGCTTTACGCCTGCTCGATCATGTGAGAAAGTCATGGTTGGAGGAGGAAGATGCAAACGACCCATTCATCCGTGCATTGGTCGCTACTGAAACCGTGAGTTACGAGCTTGGGCAGGCTGTTGCCGTTCGACTTTTGATCGAACGATCGACGTAGGCAGCGGAAAAATGGAAAACAGAGTGCTCGGTCAAATTAGTAGACCCACGTAGCAGGGTAGTCGTTGCCCCACCGGGTCAAACCGGGCGACTGCCGTCGCAGGGCAATCGTCTTTTTCAATGTAGGGTGGAGTCAAAATTACCCAGATCTTTTTCTCTGGGTTGGGTGGCTGGGGTGCACTGGCTTTGCAGAAGCCCCCGAAATGGAACGCGTTTGAACGGGGGCTTCCCCGAAGCGGGTGCGCCCCCGCCACCCTGTCGCTCTCCGCCCGGCCTGACCGGGTGGGAGCAACGACTTGCACGCGGCGCAAATTTGACGGCTGGGTGGCAGGGTCTGACCAACGGGAAGGCCCCGAAACGGAGGGCACGCTCAAGCTTTCAGGGCCATCCGCTTCGCTCCTGACCCTGCCACCCCGCCGCCATTGTGGCGCTGCCCGAGCGAATTCCCCAACGGAGAACTGTCGTTGCGCGATCATTCAAATTCTGGCGCAGTCGTACTATGATCAGGGGATGATCGCTCAATTTGCTTTAATGCTGATGCTCGGAATGAGCCTGATGTGGGGCCTGATGCCTCGTGCGCAGGTGACATCGGGGTTCTTTCGTATTCAAATGATGATCGCGATGGGCCTGGGAGTCCTCGCGATTCTGACGCTGGGCAGGCTGACACCTGTCGTCGAAACGGCATCCGTTGATCAGTGGGTCCTGGCCGCGCGGGTGGCTGCTGGTGCGGCAGCTCTGGCCGGATATGTCGGATCGGTTTTATGGATGCTGGACCGCCGTCCGGGTGGGACATTCTGCGTTTTCACGATCATGGTGGCGACGTTTGTCAGTTTGCTTTTTTCGCGAGGTGAGCTCGCTTCCTTGGCGACGTTCTCTGGCCAGTTGTTGTTAATTTCGCAACTCTCCACCGCTGCCGTGCTGGGAGGGGCCGTCACCAGTATGCTGCTGGGGCACTGGTACTTGACCGCACCTACCATGTCGATCGAGCCTCTGAAACGATTGAGCCTGCTGTTTGGAATCGCTGTCGGAATCCGGCTGGTTGTTTCTCTTGTCGGCTGGTCGACAGGAGGACAAGGGCTGGCCGATGGAACTCACTGGACCTGGTTTGCTCTTCGGTGGCTGGCGGGAATTGTCGGCCCATTGGTGATTGCCGTGATGGCGCTGCGGATCTTACGATACCGAAACACTCAGGCAGCGACAGGCGTCCTGTTTGCAGGGGTGATTCTGACGTTTATCGGTGAAATGTCCGCGGCGCTACTGTACAGCGAGTTGAAAATCCCTTTTTAGCTGCCAGATTTCGTGTTCCTGCCCCCTTTTGATGACATTCGAGATTTATGCAAATCAACTTTGACTGTCCGAAGTGCCTGACGATTGCCCGTGATGAAGTCACTGCAGAGACACCTCAGGTGAAGTGTTCCAATTGTCAGTGGACTCGGCCGATTGCCGCTGATGACCGAACAGGTGAGACACCCAGGCGTTGTCTGGTCTGCGGCTGCAGTGACCTTTGGCGGCAGAAAGATTTCTCGCAACGACTGGGCGTGGCGATCGTCGCACTGGGGGTGATTCTCAGCACGACCGCCATGGCTTACATGCAGCCAGAGCTGTCGCTCGGAATTCTGATGGTTTTCGCATTGGCCGATATGATTCTGTATGTCGTCATGCGAGATCGTCTGGTCTGCTACCGCTGCCACGCCCAGTACCGACGGATTGCCAACATGGAATCGGTCGGAGCATTCGATCTGGAAGTCAACGAACGGTACCGCCAGGAATCAATTCGGTTGAAGCAGGCAGAACAATCGGCGAGCCCTCGTTAGAATGCCCGCATCCTGCGGTGTCAAAGCAGAATCGTCTGCGAAACACCTGGGCTGTGCAACTCATTGTCCTCACTTCAGTTCTTCAAATTCGCTATGGATGTCCGGCAGACGAGACTCGTCGAAGATCTGGCTGGTTTGTTCCGTGGTGAACTGGCCTGTGATCCCGTTTCGACATCGCTTTACGCGACGGACGGAAGTCTGCACCAGATGACGCCGTTGGCGGTTGCCTGTCCACGCGATCGGGAAGATCTGGTAACGCTGGTGAACTATGCCGCAGAACAGCAACTGCCGCTGATTGCTCGGGGAGCTGGAACGAGTGTTGGCGGCGAATCGCTTGGACAGGGGATTGTTGTCGATTTTTCCCGTCACATGAATGCGATCGAGCAAATCAACGATCAGACCGTACGTGTGCAGCCAGGGGTCGTTTATAGCGTTTTGAATCGAGCTCTAGCCGAAAGCGGTCGTTGCTTCGCTCCTGACCCCTCGAATTCGACCACAACCACGATTGGCAGCATGATCGCGCTGGATGCGGCGGGGTCACATTCGCTGCGGGTGGGATCAACCCGTGATCACGTCGTGAACATGGAGCTTGTTCTGGCCAGCGGAGCGTCGTTTCTGGCCGAGAACGAGTCGTTGGAGTCGATGGTTGCGGCTGAGCATCTGACCAACGGTCAAGCCACCAAGCGTGACATTGTTCGGCAACTGGTACACCTGCTGACAGAACACGCCACTCTGATTCAAGAGAAGCAGCCGGCTGGCCTTCCCAGAAATCGAGCGGGGTATTTTCTGCGTGGGGTCTTATCCCCCGCGGAACTCAATCTCCCTCGAATGCTGGTCGGGTCTGAGGGAACCCTGGCACTGTTCACATCGGCGACCCTCAAGACGGTCGCACTACCAGCACATCGTGGTGCCATGCTGATTTCGTTTGCAACGCTGGAAGGTGCAGTGCGAGCGGTTGGTGATATCACGCTCGATCGCCCAAGTGCCTGTGACCTGCTGGATCGACGACTGTTGACGCTGGCGCGTGAAACGGATTCTCGCTTCGAACGGTTGTTGCCCGCCGCTGCAGAAGCAGCCCTGCTGGTGGAGCATGTCGGGTTCAGCGAAAATGAAGTCGCTGGCAAACTGACTTCGCTGGCGAGGCGACTGGGTGACCTGAAGGATACGGGGGCGACCGCGTTTGTCGCCCGGACTCCGGAAGAGTTAGCGTTTCTCTGGTCGCTGCCACATCGCGTTGTGCCGCTGCTGAATGGTGTACGAGCGAAGTCCAGCAGTCCGCTTCCGCTGGTGGAAGACATTTCCGTTCCCCCGGAAGCTCTCGAAGAATTCATCGTGCGAATGCGCCGGATCCTGCAGCGGCACGAAGTTACCGCTTCGTTGTACTCGCACGCGGCTGTCGGGCAGCTTCACATCCGACCATTTCTGCCATTGCCGACTGCTCACGATTCTTCGCGCCTGGAAGCCTTGGCGCGTGATCTGTATCACGCGGCACTTTCTCTGGGGGGATCGATCAGCGGCGAGCACGGATTGGGCCTGTCCCGCACGGCATTCCTGCGTTCTCAATATGGCGAACTCTATCGAGTTTTCCAGGAGGTTAAAGACCTTTTTGATCCGCAAAACCTGTTGAATCCCGGCAAAGTGCTGACCGACGATCCTCATTTGACCGTTCATTATCTGCGGCCTGTTGTGACGCCGCAGCCTCAGCTTTATGAGCTTCAATTGCTGTGGACTCCGTCCGAGATGAGTGATGCGGCAACGGCCTGTCATGGCTGCGGCGCCTGTCGGACGCAGGAACCGGAACAGCGGATGTGTCCCTTCTTTCGAACGGAGCCGGCCGAGGAGAATTCGCCCCGCGCCAAGGCCAATGCGGTACGGGCCGTGTTTGACGGACGCATCCCGACTCATGCCCTGGCGTCGACAGAGATGCGAAAACTCGCCGGACGCTGTTTCAACTGTAAGCAATGCGAAATCGACTGCCCGAATCATGTCGGCATTTCGCATTTGATGATCGAGGCGAAGGCTCAGCATCTCGCCACGAACGGCCCGATGACGTCTGACTGGTTTCTCTCGCGAGTCCACTCTTGGGGTGATTTTCTCTGCCGGATTTCGTGGCTGGTGAATCCCTTGCTGAACAACGCGACCGCGCGGTGGGTTCTGGAGCGGACACTGGGGGTTGCTGCGGAACGTCGCCTGCCGCCGTTTGCCCGTCGCCCCTTCTTAAAGACCGCACGTCGCGAATGGACTGCGGCACCCGCCAATATTCGTAACGGTCAACCTGTCGTTTATTTTGTCGATCACTTCGCAAACTATCACGACACGGAACTGGCCACAGCCTTTGCACGAATCCTTGAGCATCACGGTCAGAAGGTCCACGTTCCGCCACGCCAATTGCCGTCGGGAATGGGTTTGATTTCGATGGGGGACCTGGATACGGCTCGTCCAATCGCGGAAAACAACGTGCGGATTTTGGCGGATTTCGCGCGCGAGGGGAGTCCTATTGTCGTAACGGAACCGGCGGCAGCGGTCTGTTTGAAATATGAGTACCCTAAACTGGTCCCGCATCCCGACGCTCAAGTTGTGGCGGACCGTGTTGTTGAAGCGGGCGCATTTCTCGCGGGACTCAGGCGACAAGGCGATTTGCGGACAGATTTCGCCGAGCTTCCATTGGTG
>CAIWEX010000075.1 GCA_903911795.1 uncultured Schlesneria sp. | reverse complement strand
GAATCTCCCGGGGTTTCTGAAAAGCACTCAACTCGACTATCGCTTTGACTTTCTGTTTAAGAACACAGTTTCATCGCGGTTCAGGGATGTGTAGATACCCTATGGTCTTAGAGTCTGCGACAAGGTCGTGTCTTCGATGGATCTTGAGAATGAGCGAAATTTCATGGAGACGGCGAAGAGATCGGTTGTGAAATGGGCTCGAAACCAAATTAAGCACGACCTTGTCGAAGACTCCAAGATCGTGGCACCCCACACCTGACCTGTTCACTTTATGATTTGAAAACCGGCATTGCGCGACGCAAACGGTGCGATTCGGGAACGCCCGTTCAAACACATTCAGCTTCGGGGGCTTCTGCAAAGCCAGTGCGCCCCCGCCACCCAACCGAGAGAAAAAGATGTGGGTAACATTGACTCCACCCTACATTGAAAATGCCGATTGCCCTGGCGCAAACATCACGAAGGATTTCCTTGTGCTGTTCAAAGATGGTATGATACTCGCATGCCGGAGGGGCGACTTCGTACCCGCTGGCGGAACGCTCAACGCTGACCGCTCACGAGAGACTGAACAATGAAGAGAACCTACTTCACCTGGATTTCCGCTTGTGTCGCGCTGCTGGTTCTGTCGGCTTGGGCTCCGATTCCCGTCGACGCCTGTCCGTTCTGCTCGGCACCATCGCTGACATTGACCGAGCAACTCGCCGGAGCCGACTCGGCTGTGCTGGTCAAATGGGTCAGCGGCACACCCGCCAAGTTGTCTGATGCAGGATCGACGGACTTTGAAATTGTCGATGTTGTCCATCAACACGCTGCTGGAAAGCTGAAAGCGGGTTCGAAGCTGAACCTGGTTCGTTTCCGGTCGGGTAAGGCAGGCGATCTCTTTCTGCTGTTGGGAACCTTGGGGGCAGGAAACGTCGAATGGGGCAGTCCGCTGGAAGTGACTCAGGCGGGCTACGACTACATGAAGAACTCACCCAAGACCGATCAGCCAGCGGTCAAGCGGTTGGCGTATTTCCTCAAGTACCTCGAACACGCGGACCGGATGATCGGTGACGATGCGTTTGGCGAGTTCGCCAACGCTGCCTACTCGGATGTTGTCCAATTGTCCAAAGAATTGCCTCGCGAAAAGCTGCGAACGTGGCTGACGTCGAGCATGGTCTCACCCGGTCGGATTGGTCTGTATGGAATGATGCTGGGACTTTGTGGAACCGAGGAAGACGTGAAGCTGATGGAACGGAAGATTCTGGAAGGGACCGAGGACTTCCGGCTCGGAATCGATGGTGTGATGGGGGGATACCTGTTGCTGACAGGTGAAAAGGGTCTGGGATTGCTTGGTGAAAAGAAGCTCAAGGACAAAAAGGCTCCGTTCAGTGAGACATACGCTGCGATGCAGGCCATTCGCTTCATGTGGCAGTATGGCGACAATCGAATTTCTGCCGAGCGACTGCGCGAAGCGATGCGAATCCTGCTCGATCGCCCTGAATTGGCAGATCTGGTGATTGCTGACCTGGCTCGAATGAAAGACTGGTCAGTTCAAGATCGATTGGTCGATCTTTACGAAGCGGATGCCTACAACATCCCATCGATCAAGCGTGCCATTGTTCGGTTTACCCTCGCTGCGGCCAAGGATGTTCCCAAGAAGGAAGAGGGTACGACAGGTGGCTCAGCCGTAGCCACGACCCCGGACGAAGTTCCGGCTCACGTGGTGAAAGCGCAAAAGTGTCTGGAAGAACTGGAAAAGCGAGATCCGAAGACGGTTCACGAAGCGAAACGATTCTTCCTGTTGAAGTAGTGCGTGTCGCACTTCCGTGTCGCGTTGAAACATGGGTTAGACGCTGTAGTTTGATGCCCGCGGGACGCCACACTTTAATGAAATGCGATCTAGTTTCTGGCGATACAGGATTTGATCATGCCATGGAATTGGCGAACGAATGTCGGGATCTGGGCTCTGGTCATTCTGATGGTTACGGCAAAAACTGCCGAAGCGGTACCTGGCTGTCCATTCTGTGCACCGAGTGATCCTCCTTTCAGCCATCGACTCGCCGCGTGCGATGTGGCACTGCTCGTGAAGTGGGTGTCGCTGGAATCGAAGATCGAATCTCAGACGGAAGCGACGACGTTTGAGGTTGTCGATGTTTTTCGTTCCACCAAGCGGAAGTTCAAGCCGACCGACAAGGTGACTTGGGAATTCGGTCGAAATGGCGACCCGGGCGACCCGTTTCTGTTGCTTGGCGTCGAAGATCAGGATGGAATCAAGTGGGAAAAACCTGTTTCAGTGGGTGGCGAATATCTGCTGAAGTACATCCAGAAAGTCCCACCCATTGATGCCCCTGACCGGCTCGCCTTCTTCCTGAAGTTTCTGGAGTTTCCAGACTCAGAGATCTGCAACGACGCTTATGCCGAGTTCAGCCGGGCCGAATTCAAGGATGTCGCTGCTCTGTCAGGAAAGCTTCCTCGGGAGAAACTTCGCAAATGGCTGTCATCAACTGATCCTCAATCGCAAGTCCGGCTGGGGCTTTACGGAATGATGTTGGGACTGGGGGGAGATGACAGCGATGCTGCGTTCCTGGAAACCCTGATCATGAAAGTCCCCGATCCCAATCAACCATGCTTGGGCATTGATGGCATGATGGCAGGGTATCTGCTGCTGACCGGAGAGCGAGGTCTTCAGAAGTTGATGGACGCAAAGTTCAACGATCCTAAGTCGGATGACGATCTGGTTCCCATCATCAACGCCTTGGTGTTCCTTTGGGAATATGGGCAGGATCGAGTCCCTGCCCCAGCCATTCGAATGGCCATGCGCCGCTTTCTGGATCGCCCTCGAATTGCATCCAGTGTCATTGAAAACCTCGCACGTTGGCAGGATTGGGAATCGCTTGACCGGCTGACCGCCAGATACGGCATGCCCCCGTTCGACACCAGTTTGTCGAAGCAGAAAGTCGTCATCTTCGCCCTGGTTTGCGAAAAGGACGGTAAGAAAAAATCCCCAGATAAGCTGCCGCAATCCGCCATCGCCGCCCGGAAGTTTCTCGACGGATTGGACCCCGAGGTCGTCAAGAGTGCCGAGATTTACTTGAAACGGGGGCGGTAGATTCAGATCTGATGCGATACGAGGCGACTCGTTGACTCGACGGAGTCTCACATGACCGGGAACCTGGATCTGTATTGCCTGGATGATCTGCTTTCCCCTGCAGACCTCGCTGTACGAGACCGAATTCGAAGCTGGGTTCAGACACGATTTGCCCCGGAAATCAATCGCTATTGGAACGCGGGGACCTTTCCTCTGGAACTGATTCCCGAGATCGCCGCGCTGGGAGTATTTGGCGGGAACATCGAAGGCTATGGCTGTTCTGGATGGAGTCCACTGACCTATGGGCTGGCTCTGCAGGAACTGGAACGCGGCGATACAGGACTAAGGACATTCGCGTCGGTGCAAGGGGCACTGGCGATGAATGCAATTCACATGTTTGGATCGGAAGACCAACGAACTCAGTGGCTTCCAGCGATGGCTCGTGGTGAAAAGCTGGGATGCTTCGGGCTGACCGAACCGAACCACGGATCGAATCCTGGCGGAATGGAAACTCGAGCGATCAAAACCCCCGATGGCTACGAGCTGTCAGGTTCCAAGATGTGGATCGGCGGCGGCGTACTGGCCGATGTCGCTGTTGTCTGGGCCAAGGTCGAGAACGAACCGGGTGTCGATCCGAACAGTCCCTCTGCCGTTCGGGGCTTTCTGGTGCCTCGCGGAACACCTGGCTTCACGGCCTCGGTCATTGAAGGAAAGTATTCACTCAGGATTGGAATCACGTGTCGGCTGGAATTTGACCACTGCCGATTATCACCAGACGCTCTACTTCCCAGCACGAACGGCCTCAAGTCACCACTGCAATGTTTGAACCATGCCCGATATGGCATCGCCTGGGGAGTTCTTGGAGCTGCACAGGCCTGCTTTGATGAGGCTCGGTCATATGCACTGACGCGTCATCAGTTCGGAAGACCGCTGGCAGGTTTTCAGTTGATCCAGCGAAAGCTGGCTCTGATGGCGGATGAAATTACCAGCGCGCAGTTGATGGCATTCCGGCTGGCCGAATTGAAGACTGCGGGAAAAGCGACGTTCGTACAGATCTCCATGGCAAAGCGCCACAATGTTGCCGTGGCACTGAATGTTGCACGAGCTGCCCGGGAGATTCTTGGCGGGGTCGGCATTCTGGATGAACACGTTTCGTTCCGTCACATGTGCAATCTGGAAAGCGTCCAGACGTACGAAGGGACGGAAGAAATGCACCTGCTGATTCTGGGCGAACATCTAACAAAAATCCCCGCGTTCGCATGAACGCGGGGATCAGATCTTCAATTCGCTGACACCGTCCGAATTAACGTGCGGCGGTCTTGGCAGCCTTCAGCAACGCGGCATAGTCGAACGAAATATGCAGCAGTTCGTTGTCGTATTCCGTCTTCGCCAGAACTGGCAGGTCGGTTTTTGTTTCGCGGTCTTCTTCTTCCTTCTCAACGTCGCGAGCCGCCTTGTCCTCTTCGCGTTCCCGCTTCAATGTCTCTTCGTTCAGAGAAATCGTCTTGCGATTCTTGCGTGACTTATACCGCTCAATGTCCTTCAATCGTTGCTGGAACTTGGGGTCCATAGCGACTCGCTTCTGGCTCGCATCCTTCATCGTTGTGATCATCGCCTGAGTGGCCATGTCATATTCTGTGTGACGTGCAGGAGCGATATGGTCGAATGCCAAAGCGTTTTCGAGGAACGACTCGCCCAAGTCCATGTGATCGATCAGCGACGGCAGAACGATATCCGATTCGACGCCACGGTTCTGCGTGCTGTCACCGTTGACGCGGTAGAACTGATTGATCGTCAGCTTCAGTGCACCACGATCCTTGGCACCAGGCAGGACCCGGAACATTTGTGAACTGACTGGCATCACGTTCTGGACAGTTCCTTTACCGTGAGTGGTGGTGTCACCGATCACGATGCCGCGGCCGTAATCTTTCACGGCTGCCGCAAAAATCTCAGACGCAGAGGCGGACAGGCGATTGCAAACCACAATCAGTGGACCGGGGTAGACAACCCCTTCTTCGTCATCGTCATGGCTGCGAATCTTACCGTTCTGCTCCTTGACCTGGACCACTGGTCCCCGATCAATAAACAGGCCCGAGACTTCGATGGCTTCGCTCAGTGCACCACCACCGTTCATCCGCAGATCGACCATGACGGCGTCGACTCCGCCCTGTTCTTTGAAACTCTTCAGCACCTTCTGAACATCGCGTGCTGTGCTCTTGAAGTTGTCTTTTCCTTCCTGAGCACCGCTGAAGTCGCGGTAGAACGATGGAATATTGATGACACCGATCCGGCCCTTCAGTTCAGGGATCCGGTCATTCAGTTGAATGATTTCCCCTTTGACTTCCGATGCCTTCAGTTCGATCATCTGCCGCGTCAAAACGTATTCTTCAGTTCCGCCAGTCTCTTTGAGGACTCGCAATCGAACTTTGGTTCCACGTTCACCACGAATCAGGCGAACAACGCGATTCAGCTTCATTTCGACGACGTCCTGCCATTCCCCTTCGGGTTTGCTGACAGCAATGATTTTGTCGCCGACCTTCAGCCGACCGTCCTTCTCTGCAGCGCCCCCAGCAACGATCTGAGCGACGACGGTCATCCCGTCTTCGGATCGCAATGCCGCACCGATCCCATCCAGACTCAATCGCATCTGGATCTGGAAGTCTTCGACGGTCTGTGGCGACATGTAACTGGAGTGCGGATCAAAGCAATGGGCCAGCGACGAGAGGTACATTTCCAGGACTTCGTTGTCTTCCGTCGCATGTGCGTAGTTCTTCAGCGTGTCGTAGCGCTTGTGCAATCGCTTGCGAGCTTCTTCAGGTGCGGTCTTGTCAAGATTCAGGGTCAGCAGATCGAACTTGATTCGCTTGCGCCATCGTTCGTTCGCTTCCTTGACGTCAGCAGCCCAGGCCATTTTGTCGCCGTCGATTTCCATGGTCTCATCAATCGAGAAATCATGGGGGGCGTCAACGAGTTTGTGGGCAACGGCCAGTCGTTCGTCCAGTCGCTTCAAATACAGAGCGAACACTTCGTAGGCAAAGTCGACTTTTCCAAGTTTCAGCAGGTCGTCCAGGTGATCTCGGTACTTGGCGAGGTCATCGACATCAGACTTCAGAAAATATAGCTTCTGGGGGTCGAGTTCTTTCACGAACCGCGCGAGCAGCATGCCTGAAATCCGGTCATCAAGCGACTTCTGGCTGATGTGATATTTGCTGATCATCGCCGCGACAAGTTTCGCGGTTTCCTGGTCACCAGGAGAGGTCGAAGAAAGCTGTTGAGCGAAGATCGTCGTTGCGATCATTACCGTCAAACCGATCGCCAGAGCACCAATCGCTCGTGGCAGGGACAAATACTTCATGACGGGAGTCCATTTCAGAGGAGGTTGTCCGGCGTCAAATGCCGTTCCGTGGCTATTGCGATAGTAGCTAAACCCCGTAAACCTGACAAGAGGGGCCACTTGCTGCGACTTACCGAAACAGGGTCATTCTCCCATGATTGCAAGGTGCGAAATGTGTATTGCCGTTTTATGGGATCTGAGAACGGCAAAATGTTGCTCGTCACTTCGTGCCAAGTGTCCCGTGTGCCGCGTCGATCGCCAGTCGTCCGTACGCGAAACCGAGGACATGATGCGGACTTTCGTGGACTTGGCTCCAGGCAATTCCATCCGTTGATTTCAGCAGCTTTCCTGGCCAGAGGGAGCCAACGTAGACGCCTCCGCCGAAAACGGCCGATGTTGGTGCATTTTCGTTGGGAGTGCGTGTCCAATCTTTGCCGTCCGGAGAAATGTAGGTCGCGCCCTGTCCAATTCCGACGAATTGTTTGCCGTCGAAAATCATGGCGTTGATATGTTCCCCCTCTTCCCCCAAGACGCGATCAGTCCATTGAAAACCGTCTTCGCTGCGCATCCGCAGGCCGTGCAGACCCGCTCCGACAAATACGCCGTTGCCGAAAGCGATGTCAATCAACGTGTCGGTCGCACTCGCTTTCTGGTCGATTTGAAACAGCCTGGCGTCGGCGGGACGGACCAGGCGCGCGCCATAGTCACCGATCACGACGAGTCGCCCATTGCCGCTGGCAATCCGCCGCAGATGGGCGTCGTGCTTCATGCCCTTGCGATCAGCAGTGATCGGCACGCGCGGGGACCAGGTTTTTCCGTCGGTAGATGTCATTGCACCGGGGGTCTCGCCATCCTCGCCTACCACGGCCGTGATGTGATCGCTTTCTGCGAACAAAAAATCGACGCGTGTGACATAGGGGCGGCCGTCGAGTTTGATTTTGTCCCAAGTCAGGCCGTCACTCGTTGTCCAGGCGAGTTGATCGCCGCCGTAACGTCCGGCCGTCACACAGCGACCGTTAATGAAACAGGCGTGCCGCAACAACACACCTTCCCGGTCGGTCGCCTGATGAGTCCAGTTGATACCGTCTTTCGACAGCAGGCGAAGACCATTTTCGCCTGTCGCAATGAAGACGTGACCTGATACAGCTTGTTCGTCTGGCATGGTGGATCGTCCTGTTCGATTTCCCTGATTCAGCCTTTCTGTCGCTCCAATCAAGAAACGCTGACGGTGCCAAGTCCGGGGAGTCGTCCGTCATAGGCCGCTTGAGGAGATGTGCGGCTGTTGCCGAATTCGCCTCGCTTATCGCCAAGACGATCCAAGATCTCAACGTACAGATTTGCGACCGGGGTATCTTTCTGGAAGGCGAGATGTCGTCCCGAGTCGACAGTTCCGCCGCCGCGTCCTGCCAGCAGAACAGGGTAGTTGTTGCGGCCGTGCCCACCGTCAGCCATGTACGAGGAGTAAATCAGCAGGGTGTTGTCGAGCAGGCTGGTTCCCCCTTCGTCAATGGATCGCAATTTGGCAATCGCCTCGGCGAAATAAGTCGTGTACCACGCGTGAATCTGGCGGCACCCTTCGCGAGCCACCGGATCGGCGTCTTCCACGCGTGCCGCGTTACCGTGATGTTCCAGCGTGTGAGCGTGATGCTCGTAACCGACAGTCACAACACCAGGGAACAGTGCCTCGTCACTCCCCAATCCCAGGCTGCAAACGCGTATGGTATCCGTCTGGAAGGCCAGAACCATCAGGTCGGTCATGATTCGCAGATACTCTGCGTGAACCGCGGGATTCTGAACGACCGCCTGAGTCATCTTCTGAGATTGATTTCGGTCGGTTGGCAACTTCTCCGGGGCGTGCGGATTCGACGGTCCGGGGTCCTTCAGATCGAGTGCCTCAATCGCAATTCGTTCCTGAATCCGCTGCACTCGCCGCTCGATACTGTCAACAGACGTCAAGAACTCGTCCAGCTTGGCTCGATCACCACGGCCGAGTCGCTTTTGCAGGTCTTTCGCATCATTCAGCACAAGATCGACAACTTGACGCTCGTAAGTTTGCGACTCTGGAGTGACAACGACAGTAGATGGCTGAGCAAGCCGCCGTTGCCAGTTCGGTGCGACCAGTCGTCGGCCCTGAAACATCCGGTCGAAGGCGAGTCGGGGATCTCGTTCAACAGGAAGACTGCGGCCTTGAGCATCAAAAAAGTAGGATGTTTCGCCGCCCGAATATCCGAGTTGAAGCGACGGGATCAGGCTTTGTGCCGCAAGAACTTCGGCTGCACGCTGATCCACAGATTGCCCGGCGAACGGTTTACCGTCGTTCTTGCCAACCTTGTCGGCACAGGTCAGGTGCAGGTACGCACAATGTTCGTGAGCGTTGACGCGACCATCCGAATTACCGGACTGCGACAGGTTGCTCAGTACGAGTACGTCCTTCTTATGCGGTTCAAGCGACCGCAAAATCGAAGGGAGTTTTCCCAGTGGTCCAACTTCTGTAGGAACCCATGATTCTTTGACGGTCCCACCCGTCACGGTAAAGATTCCGAATCGAACTGGTGGCTTGACCGGGATTTTCGAGCCTGCCCGGACGATCGTAGGTGCCAGCGACTCCAGGAATGGCAGTGCGGCAAGAACTCCAGCCCCGCGAAGGAATGAGCGGCGGGGGAAAGGGATGTTTGGAGTAAAGGACATTGGTGGCTCGTTTCAAACGAAATGCATAGGTAAAAATGATTGGGGGTGGGCAGGTGTTGTGCCCGATTCTGACTTGTATGTCTTGCATCAAGCCGGTGTGAGGCATCCGACAGTTTATCTAACGGAAACATTTGCCTTCATTTTAAGTGTTCGCGTGCTGCGTAACCGGCGGAATTATTGACGTAATGGCGGTATGTTGCTGCCAACCGGGCTCGCTGGGATTCGTTCAGTTCCTTGAGTTGACGGGCAGGACAGCCTGCCCAGAGTGTGTGAGGCGGGACCTGTGTTCCTTCCAGGACCAAGGCTCCCCCAGCGATTAATGCCCCTTCACCAATCACACAACGACTCAGGACCGTCGCAGAAATGCCGATCAGGGCTCCGTCACCAACAACTGAACCGTGAACGATGGCACGGTGTCCGAGGGTGACTCGATTCCCCAGAATGCAGGGATAGCCTTCGTCGACATGCAGGATCGATCCGTCCTGAACGTTGGTTTCTTCGCCGACTTCAATCCATTCCTGATCGCCGCGCAGTACACATCCATACCAGACCGAACTGCGGGCTTTCAGCCTGACGCGACCGAGGACGATGGCACCGGGAGCTACCCAGGCGGTCGAGTCAATCAACGGGCGACAATTGATTGCGTGCCAGTCCCAGTGCTCATCCGGGCAAGGAACTACCGGCGGCTCCGGAAGTGTCTCTGTGAGCAATGGCCAGTTTCGCTTGATCTCATCCGCAGTCAGCCCCAATTCGTCACCCACAGCATTCTCCAGAGGTCATCGCCAGCAGATCTGACCGGCTACGATGCCGCAGCGGCTGGTGCTTCGGCCGGAGCAGCCGGAACGGCTTTGAATTCGACAACCGCGATCTGATCGTGGCCGGCTGCGTACAGTGTATCCTGAGTGTCATTGAGCACAAATTTGTGGACGTGCATCGGAACTTTGTCCTGATGAACAACCTTGCCCGTCTGCGAATCATAGAATGACGCAAAGCCGCCGTTGTCTCCGCCAGCACAAACAAACCAGTTCCCTGCTTTCGGGAAGGTGATCTGCTCAACCAGTCCCTTGAACTTGGTGTCCGAGATTTCGTGGACGCGCGTCTTGGCCGCCCAGTCGAAAATCTCGATCCGTGACGGCCCATCCAAGTGATCGATGTTTCCGATGGTTCCAATCCCCCCTGCGGCGACCTGCTTTCCATCAGCGGAAAACGCCAGGCTGCGAATCCCCCCGATTGAGTGACGGCGCTGCTTGGGGTCCCACGTGTACATCACAGGCGCTTCCAACTCCGAGACCTTTTTGCCCGAAGCCACGTCCCACACCGCAATGTGTCCGACTTTATCGCCGGTTGCCAGTAACTGACTGTCCGCCGAAAAGGCCACGGCAAACAGCATCGACGGAAAATGGTGAGGGGTCATTGACTTATGTTCGACCAATGTCTGCAGCGGATTTCCCGAACTTGCATCCCACAATTTACACAGCATGTCATCAGCAACACTGGCGATCACTTTGCCGTCGGGTGACGCGACAACATTGCGAATCCACTTGCCATGTGCTGCCACAGACCGGATCGGCTCACGCTTCTCGATGTCCCACCAGATCAGCCGGCCATCGTAGCTGCCCGTGACCAACTGGTTTCCCGCCAAGGCGGCACCAGTCACGTAGCTTTGATGCCCATCGCCTGTGAATTCGACCGGCTGAGGCTTCTCGGCCGCCATATCGAGTTCATAGACCTTGAAGTCCGAGCTTCCAAAGAAGAGCCGCTGCGTCCCGGGAAGATTGGTCACGCACATGGCGATTCCCTTCACGCGAGCTGTCTTGGCTACTTTGAACTTGGTTGGATCGGCAGTCGTCATTCGCAAGATCTCCGGGCGACAATGCAGGTCGTTCGAATGTCCGTGAAGCAAGGATCACGCAAGGATCTCGGTGACCGGTTTGCAGCCAAAATCGACGATCGGGATCGGGCGAGCCCCGACGTGGTATTCTTTCTTGTAGTCGATGCCCAGTGCCGCGAAGATTGTCGCGAACAGGTCTCCCGACTTCATCTCGCCATCTTCGACCTTGTGTCCGTCGGCATCCGTCTTCCCATAGACCGCCCCACCCTTCACTCCACAGCCGGAAAGAGTGCAACTCCAGGCACTGGCAAAGTGATCTCGTCCCAGGCTGGCGTTGATGTTCGGGGTGCGGCCGAATTCGGCGAGAGTGATCACGAGGGTACTGTCGAGAAGTCCACGCTGCTTGAGGTCGTCCAGCAGTGCCGACATCCCCTGATCGAGGTCTGCACAGAGTTCCAGGTGCGTTTCAAAGTTCTGACCGTGGCTGTCCCACCAGGCGCGAGCAACTTTGACGAAGGGGACTCCCGCTTCCACCAGTCGTCGAGCAATCAGGCACTGCTCCTGAAACTGTGTCGGGCCATAGAAGTCGCGGGCGGCCTGGGGTTCCTGATTGATGTCGAACAGTTTTTCGCTGGCCATGATCCCGCGAACCCGTTCGTAGGCCATTCCGTGACTGGCAACCGAAGCATTGTAGCGTTTGTCCGCAAATCGCTTAGCCAGCAGTTTCTGCAGATCGGCCCGTTCCTGATGATCAACGTCCGCAAGCGATTCCTGGCGACGAATATTCGGTGGAATCATGCTTTCTGTCAGAAACGTCGGAGCGTAGCGAGCCCCCAGAAATCCCGCGCCTCCTTTGTGACGGCCTTCGGTCTCGGAGTACATCGAAACATAATCGGGAACCTGGGGCGTAGACGCGTCAATTTACCTTGCGTGGGGCCACCCTACGGGCAACAACACAACGTGGCCCCTAGCGCGTGCCGAGGTACTGCG
>CAIWEX010000074.1 GCA_903911795.1 uncultured Schlesneria sp. | reverse complement strand
AATCCAAAAGCTGTAAAATTGCTTGCTCGGTGCGACGGAACGGTGCGTGTTCGGTATCGGGGCCGGTCCAGACGAGTTCGACCGATTGGGAATCACGGTGCGTTTGCACAGATAACGCCGCAGTTTGTACGGCAATGGCCACGCTTCGACCATCAACATTTTTGGCCTCTGTTTGCCATCGGTCGACGAACGCCAGGGCCATATCGCGATGTTGATGATGAGGAACCCGCTTCGAGATTTCGGTCCGTATTGACGCCTCGGAACTCAACTGAATCGCGGCAGCAATTGCTTCAGCAGTGCTGCTTGGAAGGCTGCACGCCAAGGCATAGGCTGACTCGACAATGATTTGTTCTGAGGACATCGATTCACCCCAAGGAGTCCACATTCGTTCGCCCGGCCGTCGGAACCACTGCCGGTGTGTTCAGTTCGTGCAGGCTCACGCCAAATTACTTTGCTTCTGGTTGGATGAATGGACTCGGAGTTCCCCACGATGTCACCAACAAAACATCTCTTGCTCTGGTTGCCGCCACAAACAGCAATGAACGCTCCCGATCCTCATGTTCCGCCTTGGTGGTTGGATCGTTTTCAACTGAGGCAACACGAAGCGGCATCGATTTCGAATTCATGCCTGCCAGAATCATGACGGGAAACTCTAGTCCCTTTACTCGGTGCATGGTTGCCAGGCGAACGCCGCCGCCAGAGGCATTTTTGCTCTTATCCAAGACCGTGTGTTCGACGCCAAGGTCCTGGAGCAACTTCTGGTAATCTTCCTTGAGTGTCTTTGTCGCCCGAGTGACGATACAAATCTCCTCGGGCTTCCGATCCTTGAGCAGTTCCTTGAGCCTCTCTCCAAGAAAACTCCGTTCCTGCTGACTCGTCGAAAAATGATGGTGTTCGGGTTTTGGGCCTGAAAGCAGAGACTTATAGCCTTTGGACGTATCTTTCTCTCCATCCAGATCATCAACATCGACGCCGTCGAGCATCGCCATCGCCCATGCCCGAATTTGCTCAGTGGTGCGGTAATTGATTTGCAGTTTGCTGGATCGCCCTTGAATCTGTATCCCACAACGACTCAACGCCACCTTACGTCCATAGATGCGCTGGTGTGCATCTCCAACGAGAAACAAATCATTCGATGCTGGCGGGATGATTGCCCGGATCAACTTCCATTCTTCGGCATGAAAGTCCTGAGCTTCATCTAATACGATTGCTCGGTACGGCAAAGACGGCTTCTTTTGCTCGAGGACGCGCCGGGTCGTACGAATTGCTTGGAGCCATTCTTGCTTTCCCCGTTGAGCGAGAACTTGCCGAAAGCGTTCGAAAGCCTTCCAGATCTGCCCACGTTGGGGCCGGGTAAGCGTATGCCCCCGTCCTGTCCGAGGCACTTTGAGGTAGTCAGCCAAGGATTCGATTCCATTGGCCTGTATTACCTGCTCCCATTCCTGCTTGAGAAAACCGACATCAAATCTCGCCCCTTCGACTCCGGCCCAAGCCTGTTCCCAGCACTCATCAAGATCTTCGCCATCTGCAATTTCAAAACCAGCCCCTTGGCTTTTCATGAAACGAGCGGCCCACGAATGCAGGTGAATCGCCTCGATTCGATCAGCGCATTCAGGGCACAACGTCGAAAGCATCTCCTCGACATTCTTCGCAAGATTCGCCGTGTACGTTGTGAAAAGGATGCGATCGTTATTGCCGGTGAATACATTCGTCGCCAGATGTTTCGCTCGATGCATTGCGACAACTGTTTTGCCGGTGCCTGCACCGCCGAGAACCCTGCATGGACCTTTGAAGTCTTTTGAAACGAGCTTTTCTTGACTGGGGTGTAGAAAGACTCGCCACTTTTCCAGGGGGGCATTGAGAATCGCCGTCAGGTCCTTGTCTGACTGGATGGTGACGAACCGGCGTCGAGAATCCGGGTGCTCCAGAGCTTTGGCGAGATCCGTTGTGTCGACGTTTGCTTTCTTCGTAATCGCAACCGCTTCTCGAACTTCTTCGGGCGGCATCCCTTCGACCAGCCACATCAGGGCTTCGGCACATTCCCCCGGAAGATGCTTGTTCAGAGCAAGCAGATCGTCGGGTTGTCGTACGCCACGCACCGCAGGCAATAATACGACTGGAATTCCGTACGAGAGCAGCAGGGCATCGTCAAACTGATCGAGTAACCCCGGCATTGCCTTTTTTTCGGGGGGCGCGAGCGTTAGCTCGGCCTCGTTGACGTTATAAACCTGCAACGATCCTGTAAATGGATTGATCTCGAAGGAGCGATTCTTAGCCCAATCCATCGCCTCGTCGTGATTGTCTACCCATACCAGTACGTACACATCCCCCTTGTCCGGGTGCAGAATTACGGCACGGTATTGCTTGTCAATTCTGACGGTCCGTACTCGATCATTTTTGACGGAGTGAATCTTTTCGTAATTGATGCTGGATGCTTTGGGGTTAGTCTGAAATTTCTCGGTGAATTCACGGACCTTTTTCTGCTGGGCGCGCGGAATCCGGGCGTAGGCTTCGAGGAACTCACTGGCAACGGCGACAACCGGCATCAGACTACTCCAGAATCAGTTTCTGCAATTCATTTTCCTGATTTGCCAGTTCGGTCACGTCAAAGACATGCCAACCTGCATTCACAAACGCTGACTTATCACTGTCTGGTAGAAACGCAGCAACTTTCTTTGTCGGCCAAGCCAGTTCCGCATCGGCACAGACTCGCTTTGATTCGTCTTGAAGTTCAAAGCCAACGACGGGCAACGGCCGGCCCTTTTCGCCCCACGATCGAAGGAAGCTCCGACACCGCTCGTCACAATATTCCAACACGTCTTCTAACTCTCTGAACGCCTTGGATGTTAAAACGGTCTTCAGCTTCACCTCAGGGACCTGTTTGGCCGTTGAGTGATGCTCGGTCGTCGCCTCGGATTCTGTTTCAGTTAGACCTTCGAAGAAGGCCACTTTGGTTCGTTCCATCGTCGGGACGACAGCCGACCGATCCAAGTACTTATTCCCTCGCTCGCACGATGTTTCGGGAAGAAACGAGCAGGCATGGCACGAAGCCCCGTGCAACTTTTCTCCGGCACCAACAGCATGTTCGGAACAAAGTGGGTCCGACGCACAAAGGCACATCTTTTCCAACGCCCGACGAATGTGACGCCCTAATTTGTCCGGTTCTCCAAGAGCCGATAGACCGCCGAGCGTTCCTTCGCTGTCTGGGGCAGCAGTGTAAATCAAAACGCCGGCCATCGGGTCTCCGTCCGACGGATTGCGTGAATAAATCCGTTCTGTGATCGAGGCACTCGTGTAACCACACTCAATTGCCAGTTGGCGAATCAAGGCGTGTGCAAACGTGTGCAGCAGAACATACCGAATTCCAGGGAAGCCCAAATTCACATCAAGATTCTTGCTTGCCCGCCACGCCTGATGTCCAAGTTCGAATTCGCGGTCAAAGGCATGATTTCGTTTCACCCAGTCTTGAATCATCGATTCCGAGAACTGAAAGAAGATCCCTTCGCCTCGTGTTTCGCAGGCGGGAAGCCATGTTGGATCTTTGCGAGAGATCTTCGCCCGGCTCTCCGGGGGCATCTGGGTTGGGTTGTCGAAGTCTCGTGGTGACATAATACGGGTGAAGCCGACAAGCGCGCGGACTTCTCGCAGTTTTTCGACCAAGACGATCTTTTCGAAGTGTTTCGCAAAGTCCGTCGGTGGATCGACAATGCGCAGTTTGAATGTGCGGCTCTCCTTGGCATTTGCCGGATTCGAGAAGACCTTCCATTCGGGCGTCTTCAGGTCATCCGGGTTTTCTTTCTCCTCCTCGGCTCCATTTGCCTTTTTTTGGATCGCGTCCCAAATCTGCTCGTCCTCATATTTGGCGAGATCTTTGATCTGTCCGATCAAGCGGAAAGCCTTTAACACGTCGATACTGGTCGCCTTCTCAAGCACGACCCAGTTCTCTTCGACCAATCGCCCCAGATCATCAGTAGCCTGTGGCACAGACAATGCCGAGATCAGCACGGGGAACCAGAGATTCGAAGCCCCCTGCAGCATCGGTTTTACGTGGACTTGATCGCAGCCGTCAGGATCGCGGTCCCGGAGGTGTGGTCGGCGTCCCCTGCATTGAGGCATTGTCGATCGATTATTTGGTCCAAATGCCTGCCCCATGCGACGGCGAACACCGCATCCGTCACACTTCACTTCCACGTCCAACGCTTCTCCGCTGGCCCCCGTTTCGTACATGTACAGCAAACCTTTGCAATTCGTCGTTCCCTGATGGACGAAAGTCACCCACGGGAAATCATCCAAATGTCCATGCTCGCACGTCACCATAAAGCGAGCAGGCAGTACGAGTGGGGATTTCCCCTGGGTCGTACAGTTGTGAACGTAGCTTGCTCGATCTGGGCGATACGGGGGTTGCTTTGGCTCGAACAACCCGGAACTGATCGGGGCTAGTAACCGGCATTTCGAGCAAACCATCCAGCGGGGAAACGGAGCGACGGGCACTCCGATCTGTCGAGACTCATCAAACCAGTTCGTTTGTGAGCTTTGTGATTCCGAACCGCGTGGAGGCGTCAGAAATCGAGTGACTTGCTGTCCGAGAATGGAATGCGCTGAGCGTAATAGCCGTTCTTCCGAAATCTCGTTGGAATGGGCAATCGGCCAATCATCCAAGCCCATCACAATGACCGACATATTCGGCAGATCGACAAGTGAGCCGACGCCGTAAGTCATCAGTGCCTGGCTGGGACGAACTTCCCCGACTTCGGATTTTCGCATCTGGCTGGAGGAGGTCATACGTCCCTCTCTTCATCGACTTCTTCCGCTTCGGTGCCAGCATCAACAACGACATCGTTGTTGATCTCATCGAGGCCGCCGTCGCTGATTATGAACTTGACAGATGGCTCGACTTCTCGCAGCGAATTCAGACAGGTAAATTCCTGCCACCGTTCGATACCTGGGCTGTGCAAGAGCTTGACGGTCGTCCCCTTCTTTGGGCCGTCTGACCCATAGGGTTCCGTATAGGTCAACGTTCGCCCGCCAGAATTGTTCTGAGCATCAGCTTGCCATGAGTCCGCCTTGCTTAGCAGTTCCGCACGGCAGAAATCTCCGGTTCTATTCCCGTCACCGATGAGTTCTGCCCGTTTCGCAATCGTTTCGATGGCATCTTGAACGTAAGGATTGGCGGTCGTGACTCGTGATGCCGTTTCGTTTGGGTTGAATTCCGTTCCACGCAGTCGCACCAGAGACACCAGCAATCCAGCCAATCCCCGCTGCAACGCTCCCGGTGAGAACGGTGTGACGGAAAGTGGTTCGACGTGCTTGTAAAACGTCGTGTGGTAATGTTCAAAGGTTTCGTAGTGCGAGAGGTCGCGAGGTCTGGCCCAGTTAAAGACCGTGCAAACCAAGCCGGGGAAGGTACGACCGACACGGCTGGTTGCCTGAATATACTCCGCCGTCGCTTTGGGCTGACCGGCCACCACCATCAACCCCAGTCGTTTCACGTCCACGCCGACGGATATCATGTTCGTGGCGAGCAGCACGTCCAGCGGCCTCTTGGGGAACAGAACGGTGTCACTTTGGCCCTGATGCACGCACGCTGAATGGCTTTCGAGAACGTGTCACGCCGTGTTGGGAACAGCTTGGCATCGGGATCGGATTTCCAGTGCCTGAGCAGGATGTCCTGGGACGAAAGATTGAAGAAAAGTACTCGCAATTTGCCGCGCTTGGCCGTCTTATGGTGTCGCAGGTCTGCCCGCCAGACGTCACCGTTTTTTTCGAACATTCCGCCGGTCAACGACAGCAACTCACCAGGTCTGGCTCCCGTCAGCAGCATGAGATCGAAAAGATCACAGTTGTACTCATCAAGAACCCGGCGGACAGCCGTGAGATCCGCATCGGGCACGGCATGGCGAGGCTCGTAGTCCGGTGCCGACGACTCTCCAACGGCCAGCGGAGGTAGAACTTCCAATGCTGTGACAACGGTGGAAGAGATCATTTCCAGTGACGCCGCAAACCGAAACATGGTGCGTACGCGGCTGATGTGCTTGTTGATCGTCCCCCGCGACCAGCCTTCGGCCACCATGGAATCCCGCACCGTTCTCAGTCGGAGGGGGCCAAATTCGGCCGCCGACGTCTCGCCAAACAAGGGCTGAAGAATACGAATAACGGAATTATAACAGTCAACCTCGGAAGTGGATGAACCATCATGTCGACGATAACGCACGGCATACTTCGTCATGAAAGCCAGACATACTTCGTTGACGGAACAGCAGCCCTTGCTGTTGAGGGAAATTCCAGCAGGTGCCTGTTGGTACTGGCTCAAGAACTCGGCGTATTTTTGCCGGGAGGCAGGGTCCGTCTCATGGCCGAACCAGTGTTGTTTCCCATCATCCGATTTGGAAAATAGGTATCCCTTGGAGTTCTGGCAGAGGCGGGGGATCAAAGACTTGGGACGAGGCATTACGGGCTCCTGAGAGGTTTTGGTGGAAATTTCCACCGATTCCTTCGTCAGTCCGCCGCACTGCCCAACCTAGGGCAGGTAACGTAATTCCGTTTCGGCTATGTACTTCAAGCGAGCTCGAAGATTTT
>CAIWEX010000073.1 GCA_903911795.1 uncultured Schlesneria sp. | reverse complement strand
TGCGTGCAAAGTCATTACCGGTCAATCCTGAGAGGAGAGTCGCCATTCATCAGATTCAGGACACAGATCCCGTGTCCTGAATCGAGAATCCACAAGATACAACGAACATCCCCATGGTGACCACTGCCAAAGAATGAACAGAGCCTGCCGGAGATTCCGGCAGGCTCTGATTTCTCATTCAATTACTTCTGGATTACAGGCCCGTCAGTGGCGTGCCATCAGCAGCATTGCCATTCGTATTGGCGATCACCTGGCCGGTCAGCGAGCTGTAGATCCAGCCCACTTTCACAGAGCCTTGCATTGCAGCCGTGTCAACGTCGGCTGAGCCAATTGCAGTCGTCTTAACTACGATGCCACTGCCACCGTTGTAAGGGTTGGTTGGGAATTGGGCCATCAGGTAAGGACCGTAAGGATATCCGGTGGTTCCTGGGGCAGCCGTATCACCAGCCAGGTTACTGGCGAGTGTCAATTGCTTGACGACGTTGTCGGCGGTTCCGCCGGGGAATGTTCCATCATGTTGGAACTTGTACATCGTGACTTGCGATCGGATCTGAGCGAGGTCAGCACGCAGGGCCGATTCCTTGGCATTGGCGGTTGACGAGGCGAACTGCGGCAGGACGGTTGCCGCCAGGATCCCCAGGATCACAACGACAATCAACACTTCGATCAAAGTAAATCCGCGACGATTCGAGTTCTTGAACTTCTGCATGACATTAGGCCCCTGGCGAACTGGGAAAATGTAAGCCACCGCAGGTGGGACAACCACCACGGCGTGAGACCAATTCCAGCCGCGCCACACGCGGTCCGAATGATCGTCTCTTGAAAAGGGTTTAGGAATGACCTGAACAACCCAAACCTAGTTCTGATTCGTGACGTGTCAAATCGGATCACACGAAATTGAACAAAGAATTTTCAGCATCCTCGTCAGCTCAAGAAATGCCTGAGGAAATCGCGTTGAGGTGAGATCGACCGACAAACTCAATCATCCACCAACATACCGGGCGTAAAATCCACGGGCGACGGGGATTTCTTCGGTTCCCTGGATGATGGCTCGTCCGTCGCGAAAGACCGTCATCTGCAGCGTCCCGCCCGTGGGAGTAAACCTCAGCAGGAACGGATTTCGTGTCACTTGCCCCAGCGGTGCAAGTGCTTTCGCTAGATCTTCAAGAGACAGCGAAACCGCTTCTGCAGGCGAAATCTGCACGGAATTTCGACCACACAGAATTGTCGTTTGTGACGTCTGCCCACCGCTCGACCAATCGCGCCGCTGCTGCGGGCCACAGGCAGGACAGTGGCCCCGTTCCCGCAATCCCGCCAAATTCATCTGACGGAGCGTACCTTCCCAGACGTCAACGATCGTCAGGTGAGGCTCCACGAGTTGTCGTTGTCCTGACAGGATCTTGAGTGCCGTCGCTGCCTGCAAGGCCGTCACCATGTGGATTGCCGGTGCAATCACACCCGCCGTATCACACGTTTCTGATGTTCCGGGATCCGGTGGAGATTCAATGACACAGCGCAGGCAGGCCGATTGACCTGGAAAGATAGCCATGGTCTGGCCGTGGCTTCCCACCACACCCGCATAGACCCAGGGGATGTTTGTCTCCAATGAGACGTCATTGACCAGAAACCGGGTCTCGAAGTTGTCGGTTCCATCCAAAATCAGATCGACATCCCGCACGTAGTCACGGATTGACCGCCAATCGACATCCGCGACGTGCGGTTCCAGTATCACCTGAGAATTGATTCGAGACAGCCTGTTAGCGGCGACAATCGCCTTGGGCAAATGCTCGGCTACGTCCTGTTCGTCGAACAGAACCTGCCGTTGCAGGTTAGACAGATCGACGAAGTCGCGATCGACAATGCGCAGCTTCCCCACTCCGGCTCGAACTAGCGTATCGGCCAGCACCGTCCCCAGTGCTCCGCAGCCGATGAGCAGAACGCGCGCTTCGCTGAGACGTTCCTGACCCTCGCGCCCGATTCCGGCAAATCGCATCTGGCGACTGTATCGTTCCAGGGAATCGGGTGCCAATGTTGTGATGTCGTCGCTCAATCCGAACTTTCCTTTCGCCGAAATCCTGCCAAACGGTCACGCGGATCGGATTGGTATTTTTGAAACAAGATGTCATTCAAGTCTGCTCGCCGGCGAAACGCCAGTCGCAGCAGACGCGTCCCTTTCACTTGCGATAACCGTGACCGCAGGATTGGTGACTGGCGGATCAGGTCCTCGTTTTGAAACTGGTGCAGCGATGGCAGAATCTCCACCGTCGTCAGTTCACCATGATTCGCGACTGCTTCTTGCAGAAGATCCCGCGTCAATGAGTCTCCCCAATAATTCATCTCCAGCCCAAGCCGTTCCGCCCCGGAAGTTCCTCCCACGGCCATATTGTAGTAGCTGAGATATGCCGGGTGAGACTGAAAGTTGGTACCGAATTGAAACAGAGCCAGCACTGCCGTCAGCAGCCAGACTCGGCGCGATCCGATGATCCGCGTCCAGGTCGCCGTCGCGGCAATAATCCCGCGTCCGACAAAGATTGCCCAAATTGGAAAAACCGTCAGGAATAGTCGTTCCCCGTCGTAGACCGCGATCCCTGGCATCGAAAAGACGATCAACGGAAACAATCCACAGGCGAGCAATAGGCGCTTTTGCCAGCGATCCTCGACCTGCAATTCCATTTTGGCTGGTTTCATGGCAACCAGCCCGACAAGCCCCAGGTACTGCAACCCGAAGGGCACGGTCACCGCAAACATCACAAACGGATAATGCCACGGGACAAGTCGGTCCTGATACGTCGTGCCGAAATAATAGCAGTTCAGCGTGACTCGATTCGTCGTTCGACCCAGGTACTCCAGCACGTGTCCAAGGGGATCATGCCAGATGTAGGGCCAGCCTGCGAAAAAGACCACCGTTGCGACGGCAATCCAGATCAGCAGCGGGACAATTCCGTGCTGTCGCCAGCGCAGCAATGTCCAGAGTATCACCGGCACGGGAATCAAGATCGCCTGGATCTTCGTCAGCAACGCCAACCCCATCAACACTCCTGCCAGGATCGCCGCGCGACGTGAAGGAGATGTTGCCCGATTCCAACCTGTCGCAATGGCCAGTACGGCGGCGGTGCAGGTCAGATTCGTGATGGTTTCCAATGCTGCCAGATGAGCGTGGCCGTACAAGCGTGGCATCAAGATCAGTACCAACCCTGTGATCGCACCTTGCCATTTGGGACTCAGCTCACTTTCGTTCAATCCGCGTTGCGCTGCGAATGTCACGAATGCCCCCAGCAGCCAGATGGTCAGGGCGAAGGCGGTCGCGGAACCTGTCCGGGCACACGCTGTCACAAATGGTCCGTCGGGCTGAAATGGGGGGGCGATCCACCACGTCAATTGATGATGCAAACCGAGCCAGTATCGACCGAGGGGGGGGTGATCGGGGTTGTAGCCGAGTTCACGGCGAAACGCCTCGCTCGACGTCCCGGGAATCAGGTTGAACCATCCGAGAGCCCGGGTTTGCTCGACCAGATACACCCCTTGTTCGACGTTGAAAATCTCGTCAATCGTCAGTCCCGGCCCTGCAGGCATGCCGGGATAGCTTCCGGCAGGATCGATACTGACCACAATACTGATCCAAGCCGCGAGCGCGACGACAGCCGATGGCCATGTCGTCCAAACAAGCTTCCCGGCGGATTCGAAGAGGTACTGCATGACGACCGATGGTATCATGCTGGTTCGGGAGTGCTATCCCATCACCCCGCGAAAAGTCACGTACTCCTTCGAAGAAGCATGAATCGTGTTGGTATTGAAGCGACTCTGTGTTTTTTGTGGCTCCAGCGCGGGGACAGATCCCATTTATCGCGTAACGGCGACGCGATTTGGCGAACTGATGGTTCAGTCGGGTCAGGAACTGGTCTATGGCGGTGGCAGCGTCGGACTGATGGGAACGATTGCAGATGCTGTTCTGACGGCAGGGGGACGGGTGACGGGTGTCATTCCTCAATTCCTGGCGACGAGAGAACTGCTTCACGAAGGGGTCACTGATCTGAGGATCACGAGCGGGATGCACGAGCGGAAGGCATTAATGGCCGAGCTTTCCGATGCATTCGTCGCTCTGCCAGGCGGACTGGGGACGTTTGAAGAGCTGTTCGAAGTCCTGACTTGGTCGCAACTCGGACTGCACAACAAGCCGATCGGTCTGCTGAACATTTCCGGATACTTCGATCCATTGGTGCTGCTCGTGGGTCAGGCGATTTCCACAGGGTTCTGTCGCGACGAACATCGCCAGCTGTTTATTGTTGACGATCAGCCAGAGCGGCTGTTACAGCGACTGGCCATGCACCAGCCGCCGTCCGTCGGGAAATGGATTCGTTCGCCTGAACAAACGTGATTCCGGAGTTGAAGTGTGACCACGAAGGAGCCAGACAGCGTGAACGGAACGCGTGATCAGATGCGTCGCGTGATCAGCATCATCTGGCCCGTCTTGTTCTGTCTTTGGTTCTTCAGTTTCGACCTGCCCAACAATCGCCCGGCCACACGCTGGATGGTCTGGCCCAATGTCCCATTCGAACTGATGGATCTGGTCGATCCCCCTGTGCTTCCCAACGCCCTGCCGTGGAGTTGGCTGTACCTCGGTCAGCGACTCCCATTTCTGTCTATTGCGGTGGTCCTCTGGGTCGGCGCAATTTGCATTGGGCGCATGGAATTGCGGTTATTGCGAATCTGTTCCGCCTGGGGGCGGAGTGAACGATTTTTCCTGGCCGGGTGCCTCGGCCTGTCGACTCTATCGCTGCTGATGCTGGGTCTAGGGCTGCTGGGGTTACTCAGCCGATGGCCGCTCTTACTGAT
>CAIWEX010000072.1 GCA_903911795.1 uncultured Schlesneria sp. | reverse complement strand
GCCAGTACTTCATTCGAGATGACGCCGAAGCTGAATAGTCGCCGGGCTGAGGTTTCTAGTGCTGCGCACCCTGAGGGGCAGTTATCAATTACTGACGTCAGTCGACAACCTTGATCAAAGCGGGATAGGGGTCCGCCTCGCGGCGGATCCCCTCCCACACCACCGTGCGTACGGGTCCGTACACGGCGGTTCGGTTGGTTAAGCGGTCTTGGGAACTAATAGCGGAAGCCCTAACGACAAGAAGAATGCGGTGGGGAAGGCGCGATGCAAGGCCGGACTTTTGCTGAGCCGCCACGGGCCGTGACAGCTTCCCGCAGCAGTTGCCGCGAGATCACGAGATACGTTCCGCTTCCGCAGTTCCGCAAATTTGGTCTGACCGCTACGCCATTGTTTCCACACGAAGGCACGCAGCCTCCGATGGACCCACGAGTCCAAGTTCCGCAGTACGCTGGGGGTTTCGCAGGCACCGAAGTACCCACGCCAGCCTTGCAGGTAGCGTGACAGTTTCGTCACCATCTGCTCCAGACTGACCCCGCGGGTCCGACGCGTCAGTTCCCGGATCTTCTCCTTGAATCGCTCCAGAGCCTTCGGCGCAATTCGCCGTTTCGGCTTCAAGTGATTCGTGAAGCTGAATCCCAGAAACTTCCGCTCCCAGGGCCGAGCCACCGCACTTTTGGTCTCATTGACCTTGAGTCTCAGACGAGTGGTCAGAAAGCGAGTCACACTCGCCATCACCCGCTCACCCGCCCGACGGCTGAACACGTAGATGTTGCAGTCGTCGGCATACCGGGCGAAGCGGAGACCACGTCGCATCAGTTCTTGGTCGAGGTCGTCCAGCACAATGTTCGACAACAGGGGGGACAACGGCCCGCCTTGCGGTGTGCCCTCATCCGTCGGGTTGACCAACCCGTCCTCCAGAACTCCGGCATTCAAGAATGCCCGAATCAGCCGCAATAGCCGGGGATCGTTGAGCCGTTTCGCGATCCGACCCATCAAGATGTCATGGTTTACCCGATCAAAGAATTTCTCCAGATCGAGATCCACCACCCAGCGGTAACCCTCGGCGATAAAGCCTTGGGCCGCCGCCACCGCCTGATGAGCCGAACGTTGTGGACGGAATCCATAGCTGTGCGGAGAGAACGTCGGATCCCAGCGCTGTTGCAGCACCTGCAGCACAGCCTGCTGAATGAAACGGTCCAGGGCCGTGGGAATGCCAAGCTTGCGCACTCCCCCGTCTGGCTTGGGAATTTCCACACGTTTCACCGGCAGAGGCTTATAGATACCTTGCAGCAGCTGGTCCCGAATCGTCGGCCACTGCTGTTTCAACTGGCCCACCAAGTCATCAACGGTCATCCCGTCGGCGCCCGGTGCACCCTTGTTGGCTCGAACTCGCCTTAACGCTTCTTCCAAATTACGTCGTTCACAGATCTCCTCCATCAACTTCTCAAACACTGCCGGGCGTTCGGAGTCCCTACTCGCCGTGGACGGTTCGGACCCTCCCCGCAAGGCCATCGGGACTTCATCCCTACTCTCCTCCGGAAAAGCCAGTAACTTCTGGATATTCGGCCGCTTAGCGTTCACGAGATTCGGGTCCTACTGACCCCTCCATTCAACCCCAGATGGGGACCGTTCGGGCCTTCGCGGTTGTCACGGTTTCATCGAACACCTGTTGTTTCTCTCCTTTCGGACGAGTGGCTCGCTCGACAAACCGACGCCGCTTACTACGCCCTCTGCTGACTTCTGCCGTTCGATCAGAAAACCTTGCGGTCCTCTCAGTCTCGATGTCGGGACAGGCACGGCAGACCTCCCGAGGTAAGTTTCTCCGCCTTCCACGCGCAACCGCCGGATTTACGTTTTGCGCCCTTGATGGATATGGACTTCGCTGTCAGTTGCCAGCTCGTCCGACGCTCACGCCTCAGATCCGATTTCTATACGTCGGCTCGCGCTTTTGCTCCATGCTTCTTTCAGACGACGCCTCACGACAGTCGCCCTTGCACTTCGCTAATCCTTCACCTCCATCAGGTTGGATAAGGGACTTGCACCCTCAAACTGAGAAACATGCTCGGCACACAACAAAAAATCAGCCCGGCGTGAACCGGGCTGATTTCAATACTTATCCAGATTTTGTTGGGCTGAACTGCCGGGACGGAACAACTTCCAATCCCGGCAATCAACTCAATCTTCAGATCAGTGACCAGGGGCCTGCATGACGAATCCTGGGTAGGCTTCGTTGCCGTGTTCGCCGTGATCCAGACCTTCGATTTCCTCTTCACGGGTCACACGCAGTCCGAGCGTGTACTTCAAAATCATCCAGACGACGAAGGAGACAGGCAAAACGTAGGCGGCGGTTGCACCGACACCGATCAACTGAATGATCAGCTGATCTGGACCACCACCAGCGAACAGGCCTGGCTTCATCGTGATCCCGTTCAATTCGATCAACTTGGGATCGGCAAACAGTCCGATACAGATCGTTGCGAAGACACCATTCACCAGGTGTACTGATGTCGCACCAACCGGATCGTCGATCTTCAGACGATCGAAGGTGATGACTGCGAACACAACGACCACCCCAGCGATGCTGCCGATGATCACAGAGCTCAGGATGGTGACGTAAGCACAACCTGCGGTGATCGCAACCAGACCAGCGAGACATCCGTTGAGGGTCATCCCGAGGTCAGGCTTACCGAGCAACAGCCACGCAGTGATTGTCGCGGTAATCGTCGCGAAAGCGGCCGCAGTGTTGGTCGTCACAGCCACGTGAGAGATCAATGCAGGAGCAACACTCATCGTGCTACCAGGATTGAAACCGAACCAGCCGAACCACAGGACGAAGCAACCAATCGTTGCCAGGGACATGTTGTGTCCCGGAATCGCCAGTACTTTACCCTCAGGACTGTACTTGCCGATACGCGGACCAAGGACGAGCACCCCGGTCAGTGCAGCCCAGCCACCAATCGAGTGTACCTGGGTCGAACCTGCGAAGTCGAAGAAGCCCATGGTCGCCAACCATCCACCACCCCAGATCCAGTGACCAACGACAGGGTAAATCAGCGTTCCCATGATAAAGCTGAAGACGATGAAGGTGTGGTACTTGATTCGTTCAGCAACGGCACCCGAAACGATCGTCGCGGCGGTACCGGTGAAGACCAGTTGGAAGAAGAACTTGGCCGAGAATGGCACACCAGTCCAGGCGATCGAGGTGTAGTCACCCTTGTAATCGGCACCGGTCGCAGGACTGTTGTCAGCGCCGGCAGCGAACCAGAGTCCATCTGTTCCGAAATACGGATTTCCGTTTCCGAACATGATCCCCCAGCCGACAACCCAGAATGCCACGGATGAGACCGCGAACACGATGAAATTCTTTGACAGAATGTTCACGCAGTTCTTGGCTCGACACATCCCTGATTCGACAGCGGCAAATCCAAGGTTCATGAAGAACACCAGGAAAGCGGCAATCAAGACCCAGACGGTATCGAGCATCACCTTGATTTCGGCGTTGGTCGGAGGAGGTGCAGGAGCAGCCGCTGGCGGAGCTTCAGCCGGTTTGGCGTCCCCAGGCGCTGCAGCAGGCGTTTCCGCCCCCTTTGCCGGTTCATCGGCCGCGAAGACCAGAGACGGTCCTCCCGCTAATAAAAACATTCCCATCAGCGAAGCGAGCGCCCAAATACGCCACATGTCCATCGTTCCTTTCAATTGAATTCTCTTCCCGCCGAATTGGCGCAACCTTCCCTGACCACTACTGAGGAAAGCGCACCAGCCACGTCACCGGAGCATCCACCCGGTTCGCTTATTTGCGGGCGCACATCGTGCCATCCACCACCTTGGTTCACCGCTTGCGCGATTGCTATTTCCCGAAACGCAACTCGCGTGCCTCGAATTTCGGCGATGTTGCTTCCCTGCCATCGAAACTCTGTTTTTCATGGGTTTTTTGATGATTTTTCATCCCGCATATAGCCAGTCCGTACGAGCATCTGCCCAATCACGATGCATCAGTGCCCTTGGAACGTGCCGAGTTCCTCGACCGACTCGCCAGCAGGGCCGATCCCTTGCTAGACTACGTCGTCGAGGTGTTGAATCGGGAATTTGTCCGTCTGGAAACCCCGGATTGATGGTTCGATGGCACTGACATTGCAGATTTGCCGTACGCATCGGCGTCCGGTCTTTAAATGGAATTCTCGAAGAAGCCTGGCGCGAACGCGTTCCGGCGGGTTGGGTGAAAGGGCTTCATGCGCAAGTTCGTTATCATGGGTGCTCAAGGATGTGGCAAAGGAACCCAGGCCAAGCGGCTGAAGCAGGAACTGGATCTGATCCACATCTGCGTCGGAGATATTTTCCGCTGGCACATCCAGTCTCACACAAAACTCGGTGCCAGAATTAAGCGCCTGATTGCTGCCGGACAGATGGTCGACGACGAAACCGTCGAAGAAATCATTCGCGGGCGATTGGCTCAGCATGACTGGAACTTTGGATTCATCCTGGATGGTTTCCCGCGGACCCGGACCCAGGCAGAGTTCTTTCTGGAAAGCTACGACATCGACGCCGTCATCCATATCGACGTTCCGGACGAAGTCGTATTTGAACGAGTCCTGGCTCGGCGACTCTGCAGCCAGTGCGGTCTCGACTACAACCTGATTTATCACCGTCCCGCCCAGATCGACAGTTGCGATGTCTGCGGCGGACGCCTCGTCATGCGCAGCGACGATAATGAAGAAGGGATTCGCCAGCGCTTGCAGGATTACCGGACGAAGACCGAGCCGATCCTGGAACTGTTCGGACGCAAAGAACTGGTCATCCAGACCGATGGTCGGAAGTCGGCAGACGAAATCCAGGCGGATATCCGATTGAAGCTGGGGCTGACCGGAGTGTCAACCAGCGAGTCGTGACTTCACGAGCTGGCTCCGGGAATTCCGCCAAACTGACGAACGGCTTCATACACAACCGCGCAGACAGTATTCGCCAGATTAAGACTGCGTACTTCTGGTCGCATTGGGAACTGAATCGTTGACGATCGCAGCTCCTCGACCATGGCAGGAGGCAACCCGGTCGTTTCACGTCCGAACAACAGGATATCCCCTGGGGCGAAATCGGCCTCCCAGACGGTTCGCGCAGCTGGGTTCTCCACGCACCAGACTCGTCGACCAGGGAGCTTCTGTAAGACTTCGTGCCAACTGTCAACGATCTCGTAGTCAAGATGCGGCCAGTAATCGAGCCCCGCACGTCGCAACTGGCTTTCGTCGAGGCTGAAGCCAAGTGGTCGAATCAACCACAGCTTCGCCCCGACCGCGACACAGGTGCGACCAATGTTGCCCGTATTGGGCGGAATTTCCGGCTGGTACAAAACAATATGCAAGAGTGGCATGAGACTCGAATCTTCAACGTCGCGATGCGAAAAAGTAGTAAATGACGCCTGAAAGGATCAGTGCCACGACACCCGCTGTCTGTTGTGGTTGCTCGACGATCTGGCTGGTAAATGCGCCCGCATAGGCAATCAGCAACAGCGCCGGCGTCACGGGATAACCCCACGTCTTGTATGGTCGTGCCAGGTCAGGACGCTTGGTCCGCAGCACATAGACGGCCCCGACGGCCAGGCTGTAAAAAATCAGTCCGGCCGAGATCACCGAATCTGTCAGCCCGTCAAAGGCATCCTTCGGCTTGTCCTTCCAGCAGTAGAAGAACACTACGAGGATTGTCGTCCAGACAGCTTGCAGGATGATGGAGTTTGCAGGCGTCTTGCGCGTGGGGTGAATTTCCTGCACCCAGCGAGGAATCAGCCCGTCCCGAGCAATCGCGAAATAGATCCGGGGACCGGTAATCATATTGGAATTCGTCGCACCAAACGTCGAACACATGACTCCCAATGCCGCGATCTTCGCTCCGGTCGACCCAAACAGTTTCTGAAAGACATCGGCCGCAACCGTTGCGCTCTCGGCCAGGTGACTGGTGGTCAGCGTCAGGTGATAACTGAGAATCGCACCACAATAGACAACGATCACGATCCCCAGCCCCAGCGAAAGAGCGCGTGGGACATTGCGCTGAGGTTCCTTGATCTCTTCCGCAACAGGCCCCAGATTGATCCAGCCATCGTACGGCCACAGGACGGCGATCATCGCGACCCCAATTGCCTTCCAGAAGCTGAGGCTGCTGGCGCCACCGGCGTCCCCATTCCACATCGGTTGCAGATTCGCCGGCTCGATCTGAGACATCGCATATGGCAGGACAATCAATCCACCCAGGAAAACGACCTTGGCGACTGTCGCAATGTTCTGGACGGTTGCTCCCCAGCGCGTACTGAACATGTTGATCGCCGACAGGCCAAGGACAATGCCAACCGCGAGACTCGCCTGCCCCCAGACAGGCAACGGCACCAGTTCGGTGAAATAGATCACCGTCGCACAGGCCAAGGCTCCAACGCTTCCTGTGCGGACAACCCAGAACTCCGTCCAACCCCACAGGAATGCTGGCAGTCGTCCATACGCTTCACGCAGGTAGAGGTAGGGGCCTCCGGCATGCGGATACATGGCCCCGAGTTCCGCCAGAGCGAGTGATCCGCACAGCGTCACAACTCCTACGCCGACCCAGACTCCCAGGATCGGCAGGAATCCATAGGCCTGAAGTGCCTTATCAACATTCCCGACCTTCAGAAAGATCCCCGACCCGATGATCGAACCAACCACAATCATCGTGGCATCGAACAGCCCCAGGATGCGCGGGAGCGCAGGATGAGCGGGACCTTTCGCAGCGGGTTCATCAGACATACTCGCGATTCCAGTGGCATTTGGCGGAAACGACGGAAACGGCGAGAGCAATGTAACGAGTCGGCTCGAATTCGGCGCGTCTACCGAATTCTCTGGCTTTATTCTCTGTGCCCCTCCGTGTCCCCTGTGGTAGACCGAATCAAAGAAAAGGGGGGTTACCACGGAGGACACTGAGGGACCACAGAGAAATACAGAGGGGAAAAAAGAGTAGAAACGCAGAGTTCGCTGAGAGCGCAGAGAGAAGACAGGAGAAGGCAATCACTTGCCTTTTCCTCCGCGATCTCTGCGTTTCTAATGAACCGATGACAGTTCCTGCAAATGGAAAGATCCCGGCATCACGTCAGGATGTCGGGATCTCAATTGTCATCGAAGATGGCCAGTCGGCCATCAGTATTGAAGCAGCACTCCGCCACTGCCGGTGTGAGCCTGATATCGGGTCGCCCACTGGAAATCGTAGTTGGCAAACAGGGAGACTCCGCGAATCAACTCAACCGTGACACCCGGTCCCACTATTCCCACACTGCGACCGGATTGTACACCTGTCACGACCCATGACGCACCTGGTGCACCGCTTAATGACGCGAACGTCGAGTTCTGCTGGCCGAGCATGTCATAGACCCAGCGGCCACTCACGTAAGGGGTCCATTTCAGGCCTCGACGTGTGGTCATTTCCGGGACCACGAGACGAGATCCCAGGTGAGACTGCAGGGTATTCAAGTTCGCTGCAGCCACATTCAAGGCAGCCCCACCTCCACCACTTTCGGTCAACCGTCCATTGGAAAGGTAGACGTACTGCAAGCCGACGAACGGCTGAAGTCGCAGCGCGGGGGCATCCAGGTTCATACCTGCTTCGCCGTAGCTGCCGAATTGATGACCGGTAAAGCTGCCGGTTGTCACAGCGTTCACGGTGCCGATCTGGATGTTGCGATTGACGTCATTGCGGTTGTGTCCGTAGTTGGCGACGGCAAAACCGTAAAAACTTTCAATGCGCTTCATGCCATACAGACCAACTTGAAACGACGAAACGTGTCCGCGATCTGTCAGGTCATTGCCCCAGGTCGTAAAGGTGTTTCCCCCTGCAATGCCGAACAGTCCTGTTTCATCGCGGGCAAGATCGATGCCGTAGCTCAGTCCGCCGAGGTTGTAGCTGGATGCCGACCCGTTGCCGTCCGATGAAAACCCACCAGTGCTGCCATATCCCTGAACCCATCCCCGCGCTTCGAGCATCGCAGGTTGACCTCGCAGGATCGTTCCCGGAGCAGTCGACCGTTGCGCGACAATTGCACTGTCGCCGCCGATCAGAAACTGACTGTTGTTGACCAACCGATTCGTGATTGACTGCAGAGTCTGGTTGGCGATCTGCAGTCCAATGGATTGTGATGTCCCATAGGCTTCACCCGACAATGAATTCAGGGCACTCTGCTGGGCGCCGGAAGTCGGTAATGAATGAAGTTGCTGAAATAGATCTGCGACGGTCACCGGAACCTGCTGAATGGAATCGATGCCGGTGGCAACGCCGAACTGGTTTTGCGTCCCTGCGACAGAGGCCAACGGTGGGGGGCCTCCCGCCGAATAGAAGATCACGTTAGGGTCATCGGGAGGCGGAATGTCGTCGGTTGTACCATCATCACCTGGGAGCAGGTTATACCGGATCACTGTGGGATCGACGGTCACATCCGTCGGAGTTCCATCGGTCGGGGTTCCATCACTGGGTGGGTTTCCCGATCCGTCGGGAATAACCACGGGTGGATCAACAACGAGAACCGGATCAATTCCCGAGTCCATCGGCGCTGGATCGACCTGAGCCACCTGCCCCCAACTTGCGGAGGAGATCAACAACATTGAGCTGACTGGAATCGACCACGCGAATGCAAGAATCGACTTGCGCCATTTTTGAATTCCAGACACGCAATTATTGCCGGTCATCACTGCATGATCCTCAACGCGAGATTCTGATGCATCTTGCCATATTGATGTGACGAAAAATTCATCACTCAACGCTGCTTGAGGAAATCGGCAGTCTTCGATTCAGAAATTGAGATTTTCCCGGAAACCAGACCGGGGAATCCGAAAGTATCGGTTATTCGGATGAGTAAAGCCGGGGGATTCTTCCCCGAGTGGCTCAGTTATTCAACGACCCAACTGTCAAGACTTCCCGGAAGGTGCAGCTCCCACCTTAAATAGAACTCTGCAGCATCTCTGGATTCGCAGAACTTCGTCTCGGATTGGGCAGCCAGAACATACGGATTGTTGGCAGAGTGCCTGCGACAATGACAGACAAAACGTGATGGCGAAACTCGCTGAATGACAGTTCCTTCGT
>CAIWEX010000071.1 GCA_903911795.1 uncultured Schlesneria sp. | reverse complement strand
TGGACTGTAAATTCTTTCCGTCCGCCCTGCGATTTTCTCCGTGCGCCTGATGGGCTTCTTGAATGCCTCCCAAGCAGCCTGCAATGCGATTCCCGCATTCTCATCTGCCATCAACCGTCGAAACGACGCAGTACCTACGTAACGGAAGTACTTCTCATAGGCCTCTCGGGCCTCGTAATCAGTTTCTGCCCGACAAACGTCCGCACGCAGGTCCGCCTCTTGATCGGGCATTGCCGCCAGCAATCGACTGGAGGTGATAACCAATAAGGCAAGAAAAGATGTCCGAATCCATTCCATTTTCACGTCCACGTGCCGTAAGTTTTGAATTTCTTCGGTAGCAGAGCCGGACCGATTCGCCTGAGCCATATCGGAAAGGCCGGATTACTGCAAGATGGCGTCGGCGTGAGGATGTGCAGAAACAGAGTTTTTGCAAATTGATTGAATCAGGGCCTCAGGTGCTTGCGATCCTTTCCTGTAATTACCGGGCTGATACTGGGGATTGCAAGAATAAGTGCAACGACCGACGAGCTGTCATTCGGGCATCCGAGCCGTATCCCGCGTTGTCTCGGTTTGGCTGATAATAAAAGCTGCCATCGTTGCAGTGGGCCATCGTGAACCACCAGCGGCGAGGTGGCTCGTTCAGCCCCAAATCGTCCTATCAATGTCTGGCTTTCAAGAAATTGAAAAAGGGCCCTTCGGTTAATTCAGCTAACGGGAGACCCGCTCCGAACACGGGTGTTCCGAAAGTTGCCTTCACGCTCCTGCGTGAAGATAGCCGTCTGCAGTTGGGCGCCTGATATTCATCGCATGTGCGACTGCCAGGTCGTAAAGAAACGAAGAAACAAAGAGGAGACCTCCGGTCGTCGGTTTCGGCGGGGTCGGGAGACCCGCGCCGAACACGGGAAGGTCGCGCCGAACAAAGGTGCGATTCGGTGCCGCCGTCAATGAATGTTCGGACAAATCGTCGATCACGCCCGAAGTCTGTTTGCAATGCGAATCTTCTTCGGGCGTCGATCACGATTTCAAATCAGCCAGCGGTTGATTCTTGCAGTGACGCATCGGATGTCCCGAAACATTCCGGACGCGAGACCCGAACATTTGTCGGTGCTTCGATCCCCAGTTTAACGGAACCACCTGCGGTACGCAGGACGGTGATCTTGATGTCGTCACCGAGTGTAATGACCTGCATTGCCTTACGAGTGAGAATCAGCATGGGAAGAATCCTTCCAGATTCGCTGCGATCTCGGGCAGGGCTAATTCAAGCCCCGGCGCAGCACCCGTGAATCATTCACGGTTCAAATCACACCTGAAGAATACCCAATTCGGTTCAGATGTCAACACCCCGTTCGCATAAAATAATTTGTGTTCACCTTAATTCTTGCATTGAGCAGATGAACGTACTGCATGTCGGTCTGTCCCTGTCGAGTGATGACTCCGGTAGTTCGAATTGCTCGTTTCATAGAAAGAAGAATTGGAGACCTTCGGACGGAGGGTTCGGCGGGGTCGGAGACCCGCGCCGAACACATGCGAGGTTTCTTTGGGAACTTTCGCAAGGCAAGTGGCGTCTGTGGAAGAATTGGGAACGGTAGTGACGAGACTCCGTGCTGCAAAGAAGAATCAAGAAACGTTGTCGATTGACTCTGATTTCATCGAAATGCCGTTATACTGGGACACAGGGTCGGGACGGCCTGCATATCTATTTGACGCAAGGAACGGGTTTTCATCATGCGCACGCGAGTGATTCTGGCGAGTCTGCTGTCTTTTGTTGTGGCATCATGGTGGCTGATCGCTGAAGAAGCTGACAAGCCCGTGAATCGTGATGAGGTCAAGAAGCAATTCGACGCGGGTAATTTTAAGGTGGCCTACGACGGCTATCGAAAACTCGCCCTTGATCCCAAGGCTGAACCGAAAAAAGTCTCGGAAGACCTCGCGATGGCCGTTCAGGCCCTGCGAAACCTGGGGCGAACCAACGAATTCGACGAACTTGTCGAAGCCACGATCAAGGCGCACAGTACGAACTGGCGACTGCTTCGCGGTGCCGCTCTGCAATACGTTTCCATAGATCAATGGGGGTTTATCGTTGCCGGCAAATTCGAACGAGGCTCCCACCGCGGTGGCGGGAAATATGTCACGACGACTCCACGCGACCGTGTCCGAGCTTTGCAACTGTTGCAGCAGGCAGTGCCGCTCGCCGCTAAGGATGACTCGAAGTCTGAAGTCGGCCGATTCTATCTGGAATTCGGGTCCATTCTGCAATCTGTCGAAGCATGGCGTCTGCAATCGCTGACCGATCTGGCAGTCCTTCCCGATTACGAAGAGGGGAATCAAGGCTGGGGCGGACGAGGCCGATTCCGCGGTGGATTTGCTCCAGGTGGCGAGAATAAAGGGGCTCCAGTCGATGCGGAAGGGCAACCTGTATTTCATCGAATCCCAAAATCGTGGGATGCCGCCACTTCTGATGGCGAACGCTGGCGCTGGATGTTGACTCAGGCAGTGGAATTCGACAATTCGTTGCGAAACGAAGTCGATTTCGGCTGGGCGCAGTTCCTGCACGGTCAGTTTGGCGTGCAAACAATGGCCTGGCTGCGAAACAGCGGTGGACGGGATGATGACAAGGATGACAGCGGTCCCTACGCCGTCCACACACTGAGTGACGACGAAACAATTTCCAAACTGGCAACTGGTGTGAAGCGGCTGAAGCTTCCCGAAGAGTTCAATTCACTCCGGATTTATCGACAGATTTTTGAGCGAGGCAATGACAACTTCGCCAAGTCGGCTGGTGACATGGTTGCGCAGACCTATGAAGATCGTCGGCAATTCGTCCAAGCGGCGAAAGCTTGGAACTTGGCAATACGAAAGTTTGGTGACGAAAACCATCGTCAACAGCGTCTGGATCAGATCGTCAAGAACTGGGGCCGGTTCGAAAACCTGCAAGTTCAGGCCGCAGGAAAAGGGGCGACAATTGATCTGCGGTACCGCAACGGCAAGCAGATTGCACTGGAAGCCCACGCGATCAACATCGACAAACTGCTCGCCGATGTGAAGGCTTACTTGAAGGCAGCCCCGGGCCAGCTTGACTGGCAGTCAATCAATATTCAGGACATCGGTTATCGATTGGTAGCGCAGGGGCAAACTCAATATCTCGGCGAAAAGGTCGCCAGTTGGTCGCTCGATCTCCAACCGAAGGCCGAGCACTACGACAGTGTCATGAAAATCGCGACTCCACTGCAGAAGGCGGGAGCCTATCTGGTGAGCGGGAGCATGAAGGATGGCAACGTCAGCCGAGTCATTGTCTGGCTGGCCGACACCGCTATCGTCCGTAAGCCACTCGACAATCAATCGCTGTATTTCGTCGCCGACGCTGTTACTGGACAACCAATTCCGAAGGCGAATGTCGAATTCTTCGGCTGGAAACAGGAACAGATTGCCCCCGGTAAGCCGCAATGGAAGATTCTGACCACAAACTTCGCGGAATTTACGGGAGTTGATGGCCAGTTGATGATGTCCTCGGAAAAAGTGAGTCACAACTACCAGTGGCTGGTAATGGCGCGAACCCCTGAAGGGCGACTGGCATATACCGGATTCACGCACGCGTGGTGGGGGCAGCGTCATGATGCCGACTACCAGGCAACTCGAGTCTTCACGATCACCGATCGTCCTGTCTATCGCCCGGAGCAAACTGTCAAATTCAAATTCTGGATTGAGAAGTCTCAATACGATCAACCCGACGCAACCGCGTTTGGCAACCAGGACTTTACGGTTCAGATCAACAACCCTCAGGGCGAAAAGGTTTTCGAAAAGGTCTACAAGACCGACAAATTTGGCGGGATCGAAGGGGAGTTCCCGCTAGCCAAAGGGGTAATGCTGGGTAACTACGGTTTGATGGTGATGAACCAGTTCCAGCAGGGGGGCAACTTCCGCGTTGAAGAATATAAAAAGCCAGAATACGAAGTCACGATTGATGCCCCGTCAGAACCCGTGGCATTGGGCGAAAAGGTGACGGCATCCATTCAAGCGAAGTATTTCTTCGGTGCACCCGTTACAAAAGCCCGTGTGAAATACAAGATCCTGCGATCGGCCCATGACAGCCATTGGTACCCCACTGCTCGCTGGGACTGGTTCTATGGCAAGGGATACTGGTGGTTTGCCTCTGATTACACATGGTATCCGGGCTGGAATAACTGGGGCTGCATGAGGCCGATTGGCTGGTGGATCGGTCGTAACAACGCACCTCCAGAAGTTGTCGCGGAACAGGAAGTCGATATCGGTGAAGATGGAACCGTTAAGGTCGAAATCGACACTCTTCCGGCAAAACAAGTTCATGGTGATGAAGACCATTCGTACTCGATCACGGCAGAAGTGGTCGATGAATCCAGACGGACGATCGTCGGAACCGGCAATGTCCTCGTCAGCCGTTCACCGTTTCGAGTCTTCGCCTGGGTTGATCGGGGCCACTACAACGTCGGCGATACCGTGACTGCGAACTTCGACGCACATACCCTCGACAACAAGCCAGTCAGCGGTAAGGGGGAATTGACCCTCTTCAAGATCAGCTACGACGAAAAGCAGCAGCCGGTCGAAGAAGCTGTGCAGTCTTGGAAGCTCGATACTGACGCAACCGGGCATGCTCGCCAGCAACTGGCAGCAAGCAAGGCGGGGCAGTACCGACTTTCGTACAAAGTTACTGATGCGAAGAACCATACGATCGAAGGGGGATATGTCTTCGTCGTCCGTGGCGAAGGATTTGACGGCCGCGAATTCCGCTTTAACGACCTGGAACTGGTGACTGACAAGGCTGAATACGCCCCAGGCGAAAAGGTCCGGCTGATGGTGACGACAAACAAAGCCGATGGCTGTGTCGTGCTGTTCATCCGGCCGACTAACGGAATCTATCTGCCTCCGAAAGTGATTCGCCTGAAGGGAAAGAATACGGTTGAAGAGATTACGGTCGTCCAGAAGGACATGCCGAACTTCTTTATCGAAGCCTTCACGATTGCGGATGGCAAGTACTATCAGGAAATGCGGGAAGTCGTTGTCCCTCCTGAAAAGCGAGTGATCAATGTCGAAGTTCTTCCGTCGCAGGAAGAATACCAACCAGGTGCTGAAGCAAAGGTCAAAATTAAGTTAACAGACACGGCAGGCAAGCCATTTGTCGGCTCGACAGTAGTGACCGTTTATGACAAGAGTGTGGAATACATCTCGGGTGGCTCCAACGTTCCCGAGATCAAGGAATTCTTCTGGAAATGGCGCAGGCAGCATCATCCACAGCGAGATTGTACCCTGGACCGCATCTTCACGAATCTCGGGAAAAATGGTGAAATTGGCATGTCCGACCTGGGTGCATTCGGTGGGATGCTGTTCGGTGAAGGGTTTGGTGGCGGTCCTGGAGGTGGCGGCGGAATGATGCGAGCGCGAGGCTCAAATCGTGCTATGGCGATGTCGGCCCCGGCGATGGCAACTCCACAGGGCGCCGCAGTCGACTTTGCAAAACGCGAGAGTCAGAATGGCTTGGCACTCGCCGACGCCAAGGCCGGGGAACCTGGGGGAGGCGAAGGGGGAGCAGACGTTCCGTCGCCGACCATCCGTTCCAACTTTGCCGATACAGCGTTCTGGGCTGGTGGTATTACGACCGATGACGGAGGACTCGCCGAAGTCAGCTTCAAGCTGCCCGAAAGTCTGACGGGTTGGAAGATCAAGACCTGGGCCATGGGTCTTGGAACGAAAGTAGGACAGGGAGAAACAACGGTCACGACGAAAAAGAACCTGCTCGTTCGCCTGCAGGCCCCACGGTTCTTCGTCGACAAGGACGAAGTCGTGATTTCGGCCAATGTTCACAGCTATCTGAAAGGCAAGAAGTCCGTCAGTGTCTCGCTGGTCGTCGATGGTACCCTGCTATCGGTCATGGCAGGAGAAAAGAATGCTGCGTCACAGACAATCATGCTCGACGCAGGGGGCGAACAACGAGTCGACTGGCGCGTCAAAGTCGCTTCGCAGGGAAACACGACCGTCACGATTAAAGCGATCACGGACGAAGAATCCGACGCGATGCAGATGACGTTCCCGGTTTATGTCCACGGCATGCTGAAGACGGAATCGTTCAGCGGTGCTATTCGTCCGACAGAGGATAAGGGAAGCGTCAAGTTCACTGTACCTGCAGAACGTCGCCAGAATGATTCGCGATTGGAAGCCCGGTACTCGCCAACGCTCGCAGGAGCGATGGTCGACGCGCTGCCTTACATGGTTGACTTCCCGTACGGTTGTACCGAGCAGACTTTGAATCGCTTCCTGCCAACGGTGATCACTCAACGCGTTCTGCAGAATATGAAGTTGAACCTGAAGGAGATTCAGGCGAAACGATCAAATCTGAATGCTCAAGAGATCGGCGATGATGTTCAGCGTGCGAAACAATGGAAGCGGTTTGACCGCAATCCTGTCTTCGATGAAGACGAAGTGGCGTCAATGGTCAAGGAAGGACTTGAACGACTCACTTCGATGCAGTGTGGAGATGGCGGTTGGGGTTGGTTCAGCGGTTGGGGCGAACGATCGTGGCCTCACACCACAGCCGTCGTCGTCCATGGATTGCAGGTGGCTCGAGCCAACGATATTGCTATTGTCCCTGGAGTGCTGGAGAAAGGGATCGAATGGCTGAAGCGGTATCAGGACGAACAGGTCGTATTGATCAAGAATTGGGGCAAGAAAGACGTCCCTCAAAAGCAGCATGCTGATGCACTGGATGCTTTGGTCTACATGATTCTGATCGATGCGGATATTGCCAATGCCGACATGAACGAGTTCCTGTATCGCGACCGGGTACAGCTTCCCGTTTACGCCAAGGCTCTCTTCGGGTTGGCCCTGCACAAGCAGAACCATGCCGACAAGTTGAAAATGATTCTCGAAAACATCGAACAGTTTGTAGTTCAGGACGAGGAAAACCAGACTGCCTACCTGAAGTTGCCAAACGATGGTTGGTGGTATTGGTACGGCAGCGATATCGAAGCAAATGCCTACTATTTGAAACTACTGTCGAAGGTGAATCCCCAGGATGTCCGTGCTTCGCGTCTGGTGAAGTACATCCTGAACAATCGCAAGCACGCCACGTATTGGAACAGCACACGTGACACCGCCCTGTGCGTGGAAGCCCTCGCGGACTATATGAAGGCGAGCGGCGAAGATCAGCCAAACATGACGATTGAAGTCTGGCTGGATGGCAAGAAGCAGAAAGAAGTGAAGGTCGATGCATCGAACCTGTTTACGTTCGACAACAAGTTTGTGCTCGAAGGTGATGCCGTTACAACGGGGGCTCACACTCTGGAACTACGGAAGAACGGAACGGGGCCGGTCTACTTCAACGTCTACCAGACCAATTTCACGCTGGAAGACTTCATTACGAAGGCTGGCCTGGAAATCAAGGTGCAGCGAAAGTTCTACAAGTTGACCAAGTCTGACAAGCAGATCGACGCACAAGGCTCGCGAGGACAGTCGGTCAAGCAGAAGGTTGAAAAGTACGTGCGAACCGAACTGGAAAACCTGAGCACCCTGAAAAGCGGTGATCTGGTTGAAGTGGAACTCGAGATCGACAGCAAGAACGACTACGAATACCTGATGCTTGAAGACATGAAAGCATCAGGATTTGAAGCCGTTGAGGTTCGCAGTGGCTACAATGGAAATGAGATGGGGGCGTTTGTTGAATTCCGTGACGAACGAGTCGCCTTCTTCGTCCGTCAGTTGATGCGTGGTAAGCACAGCATCAGCTATCGGTTACGAGCGGAAATTCCTGGGAAATTCAGTGCATTGCCGACTCGGGCCAGTGCGATGTATGCTCCAGAACTGAAAGCCAACAGCGACGAAATGAAAGTTGGAATTACAGACTGAAATCATGTCAGATCTTCGCCGAGTCTGTTTCGGCGAGGATCTGCCGAATTCATTTCGCGTGAGCACTCCGCGAGACCCGTCAATAAAATACGCATCAGTGAGAAATAAAAATGGAAGGTGAAGGGACCGAGGGAGTGGGGGCTGGCGATGAGCTGAAACACGCTCTCAAGGCGTTTAAGAAACGGCTGAAGCTGACTCGACTGGATCACGAATCGAAGCTGGGATACGGCCCCATGACGAAGGGGAGCCAAAAGAACTCTGGTATTGTCGGGATCACACCGCCGAACCAGTTTCCGGCGGCGGTCTGGGAAGAACTGGCTCGACTTGGCAAACTGAAACATATCGGCCAGGGTTTGTATGAACTGACGAACGGATCGTAGGTACGTTGTCGTGTCTTTATTCTAGAGTTAGGTGGTCGGAACTGGATGAGGCTTTGCAAAGGAAGCTTTGGGGGGGGCGAAGACACTCCAACCCAAGTCAAACGCCATCTTCCCCAAGATGAAGACCTGACTGGACAGTAGGCAAGAAATTAATGCAACGCGTTGTAGTAGCAGTTCTGGTCTGTTTCGTGACTTCATCGGCGATTGCAGGGGATCAAGCCCCGTCTGCGATCCGTGGCTATGAAATTCTGCGGACGCATCAGTATTTACCCGCCGACTTCGATAACGGCATTTTTGAAACATTATGGACTGTCTGGCCTGAACCCGAACGGGGCGAGGCCGAACGGGCTGACGCCGTGACTCGGCGAAAACTGACTTTTTCCTATTACGGCCTGACATTCGAAGAAGACGCCTCAATGGAATCGCGTCCACTGGGATATGTGGTCGACGGAAAAGGAAACTGGGTGATGAATTGCCTGGCCTGTCACGGTGGCAAAGTGGCTGGCAAGGTGATCCCCGGCCTTCCGAATTCACACACCGCACTGCAAACGCTGACCGAGGACGTGCGACGGATCAAGCTTTCTCAGGGAAAGGCATTGTCGCATCTGGATCTCGGCTCGTTGAAGATGCCGTTGAATGTCACCAATGGGACGACAAACGCGGTCATTTTTGGTATCGCTCTGGGGGCTTATCGTAACCCAGACATGTCAGTCAATCTCGCCAGGAAGCTGCCGCCATTGATACACCACGACATGGATGCACCGCCATTCTGGAACGTCAAGAAAAAGCGTTCGTTGTACGCGGATGGACACGCTCCGAAGACGGCACGTCCGTTAATGCAGTTCATTCTGCTCCCGACAGTCTCGGTGGAAACCTTGAACCGTTGGGAACCAGAGTTCGCTGATCTTTTGACCTGGATCGAATCGCTGGAACCGCCTAGGTATCCGTATCCTATCAACGCTGAACTCGCGAAGCGAGGCGAAGCGGTCTTCAATGAGAACTGCTCGCGCTGCCACGGAACGTATGGTCCAAACGGGAAGTACGAGCAGCAGACGATCGCTCTCGACGAGATCGGTACAGATCCGCTGCGCTGGAAGGCCTTGACGCCGAAGTTCCGCCAGTGGATGAAGGATGGCTGGATCAGTCGCAATGGTGAAGACCCCGTGGAAGTAGATCCGGCAGGATACGTTGCGCCTCCGCTCGATGGGATCTGGGCGAGTGCGCCGTATTTTCACAATGGATCCGTCCCGACGCTGTGGGATGTCCTGCATCCGAGCGACCGACCGACGGTCTGGAAGCGAACGGAAGACGGCTACGATCAGAAGAAAGTCGGGTTGGAAGTGGAAGCCTTCGGTCAGGTGCCGAGTACGGTAAAGGCCGTCCAACATCGGAGGAGGTACTTTGACACGAAGCTGCCGGGAAAGAGTGCTGCGGGACACACCTTTCCCAATGTCCTTGATGAAGACCAGCGGCAGTCTCTGCTGGAATATCTGAAGACGCTCTGAGCGCCAAATCGCCAATGCCAAGTTACTTCGTCAGAAACTGGCAACTATCATTGGCTGGCCGACGGAGGGCTTCCTTCCTGCAGCCGATGAAGCACGATCTCTGCCATCAAGGGGTGCAGGCCGAGGTGAGGGCAGAGTTGAAATTCCACACCAGGAAACTGCTCGGCCAGATCCTTGCGATGTGCTTCGAGATCATTCACGACATGGACACCGGCGGAAAGAAAATAAGGCAGCATCAGAACTTGCCTGGCACCGCGTGCGACACACGTTCGACCTCCCTCAGGAATCGTCGGTGATGTCAGTTCGAGATACGAAACCTCGACGATAGAATACTGGCTCCGCTGCATGACCAGTTGGGCGAGTTGCACCAGGTCGTCATTCGCTGCGGCACGTCGACTGCCGTGTGCAATGAGCAAAACGGCTGTTTCTGAAGGAGGAATCTCAGTCAATGGAAGGTCCGAATCGTTCGGGCAGGATTGAATTCCACTGGCTGGCATAACGTCTCCAGCCAGTGGAAATACAAAATCAAGAAGTGGTCTACGCCTTTTTGGCCGGAGCGAGGACGCCAATGTTGATGTAGGCATGCACGTGTGGTGCACCGCGGAAGTGCCAGACGAACGCTGGGCCTTCCACTCGCCAGATATCCCAGACCTTGTCGTTCTGCAGATCACCTTGCTGATAGAACGCCATGTGCAATTTGTCTGTCCCGCCGTTGGCCTTAAGGATTTCCATCGCCTCATCGGCGTCTTCCTTGCGGTACGGGGCGAGAAGGACTCCCAATGTTTTCAGGACGAGTCCCTTCTGGTCAGAACTCAGTTCGCTGACGGCAATCCCCGAGAACTTGCCAGCATCACCCTGCAGAGCCACTGCTGCTTCCGCGGGAGCCTTTTCGACAAGAGCCTGCTTTGCCTGTTTTGCATCCAGAGCCTTGAAGACTTCGTTCACCTGAAGTGTCTGATAGTAGTAAAGGTTCTTCTTATGGTCTTCTTCGCCATGCCCGTAGACGATCGGACCGCCGAATGCCGCCTGATCGACACTGTTTCCATCTGCGCGTAGCGTCAGGTGGCGGCCGGTCAATTCCCATTCGAACGCAGACTTACCTGGCTCTCCAAACATCGCGATGCTGTAGTCATTGATCCCTCCAGCATCGAATTCCATTTGCTGCTTCAAGCGTTCATACCCGTCTGGCGATGTCACGTTTTTCACGATCTCCTCGATGATTTTGCGTTGATCAGCATTATAGAAGTTGTTGCCAACGGTTGGCTTGGTGATGTGCCAATTGGCATTGATCTTCTGGCGCAGCGGATCAGCGAATGGAAAACAGATCGTCTTCTTTTGTTCTTCGGACAGCGAAGCATAGAACCGGCCGACGGCGGTTTCAGCGGCGCTGGTTGGACTCGGGGCCGCATATGCTCCAGGCAGGTACCAAAGTCCCGTGGTTGCCGCACCAGCGAGAGCAATTCCCCCGACACTCCGCAGGAAGTCACGACGATCAAGCGAATCACAGTCAGAACAAGTTTGCACAGGACGCTTCATGGACAATCTCCTGAACACAGAAGGATGGGGGAGTGAACGGGGCGGCGCATCAATCGCCGCTATTCGACTCTGGTCGTGCCGTGATCTTGGCAAATGTGATTTCAAGTGTCCAGACCCGCCGCGATGGAATTCATGATGTAAACAGGAAGTTACAACGTTCGCGCGGTTGGCG
>CAIWEX010000070.1 GCA_903911795.1 uncultured Schlesneria sp. | reverse complement strand
TGCGTGATCCAGTTCGCAGCCTGCTTGCCGTCTCCGCACGCCTTGGCGACCGTTTCGAAGTAGTCTGCGAATTCTCGCCCCTGATCGACGATTACTGCCGCGTCATACGGGGTTAACTGGTATTCCGCCAAGAATCGTTGTCGACGCGGGGCAGGGGGCTCGCACATTTCGCTGCGAATTGCAGCCAGCTGTTCGTCGCTGATGATGACCGGGACAAGATCCGGATCCGGGAAATAGCGATAATCGGCAGCCTCTTCCTTTTCGCGCAAGATATACGTCACGCCACGATTCGGATCATAGCCGCGCGTTGCCTTGTGACCTCCCTTGTCCCCCAGCTTGATGCCAGACTGCTGGAACCAGTCCCATTGGCGCTGAACTTCAAACTCGATGGCCTGTTCGGTGAAGCGGAAGCTGTTCAAGTTCTTGACTTCAACGATTGGCGTTGGAACTTTTGATCCATCCGGCTGGTGGATGTGCAGGTTGACGTTCGCGTCACACCGTAAGCTCCCTTCCTGCATGTTGCAGTCCGAGACTTCCAGATAGGTCAGCAACAACTTCAGCTCTTCCAGGAATCGCCGTGCTTCTTCCGCAGAACGCAGATCGGGTTCGGTGACAATCTCAACCAGAGGAGTTCCGGCGCGGTTCAAGTCCACCATGCTGTCGCGACCGCGGCCTGACTCGTCGTGCATGTTCTTGCCGGCATCTTCTTCCATGTGAGCCCGCAGGATCCGCACGCGACGAATCGACTTGGCAGCAGGATCGTCACCCGCGATCTCAACATCGACATAGCCATCATGGCTGAACGGAAGGTCGAACTGGCTGATCTGATAACCCTTGGGAAGGTCCGGGTAGTAGTACTGCTTGCGATCCCATTTGGTGAAACGAGCGATCTGACAGTTCAATCCCAGTGCTGTTTTGACCGCCAGGTGATATCCCTTGCTGTTCAGGACCGGAAGCGCACCGGGCAGGCCCAGGCAGACGGGACACGTCTGAACGTTCGGATTGTCTGGATTAAAAGCCGTTGAGCAGCCGCAGAAAATCTTCGTTTGCGTCTGCAACTGCACATGAACTTCCAGACCAATGATCACGTCGTACGACATCCCGGCCATCTCCCGATTCCAAGCTGAGGGCTGTGCCCTCAATCCAATTCAAGTGTCTGCTTGCGAACAGCAACTGCCGCCCATTCGGATCACTCGCCAAAACTCCAATGCCGACCAGCTGTCAGCAACTACTTCACCTGTGCAGGGACTCGCGAGTGCCAGTCCGTTTCCCGTTCGTGCATTCGAGCAACTCGCAGCAATCGTTCTTCTTCAAAGGGGGCAGCCTGCAATTGCAAACCGATCGGCAATCCCGCTTGAGTGAATCCGCACGGGATCGAGATTCCCGGGATCCCTGCCAGATTCGCGCTGATTGTGTAAATGTCGGACAGATACATCGACAGCGGATCGCTGGTTTTCTCACCCAGTTTGAACGCCGCAGTCGGAGTGACCGGACCGGCGATCACGTCGACTCCCTGGAACGCCATATCAAAGTCACTTCGAATCAGGCGGCGAACCTGCAGTGCCTTGGTGTAGTACTTGTCCGCATATCCTGCCGACAGGGCAAACACTCCCAGCATGATCCGGCGTTTGACTTCGTCCCCAAAGCCCTCCCCACGACTCGCTTCGTACATCTCAACCAGGCTTCCGAACTCCCCGGCCCGATGTCCGTAGTGAACACCGTCGTAACGAGCAAGGTTACTGGAGGCTTCTGACGTGGCAATCAGATAGTACGTCGCGATCGCATATTTCGAGTGCGGCAAGTGAACGTCTTTCAGTTCAGCTCCAAGGCTCTTGTAGACATTTAAGGCATTCCGCACAGCCTGTTCGACTTCGGGGTCCAGTCCTTCGGCAAAGTGTTCGACAGGAACCCCGATCCGCAAGCCGGCCAACGGCTGATCGACGGTGGCACTGTAGTTTGGTACCGGGCGATTAACGCTGGTGGAGTCACGCTCGTCGTGTCCGGCGATTGCTTCCAGCAACAGGGCTGCCCCCGCGACATCGGTCGCAAACGGCCCGATCTGATCGAGCGAACTGGCGTAGGCAATCAGCCCGTACCGGGAAACTCGACCGTATGTCGGCTTCAACCCAACAATGCCACACAGTCCAGCGGGCTGGCGAATCGATCCGCCTGTATCGCTTCCCAATGAAACCGGTGCCATCCGGGCTGCCACTGCCACTGCCGAGCCGCTGCTGGAACCGCCTGGGATTCGTTCAGTATCCCAAGGATTCCGCGTCGGAAAAACGGCTGAGTTTTCTCCGGACGAACCCATCGCGAATTCGTCCATATTCGTTCGGCCGATCAGTACCGCGCCCGCCCGCTTCAGGTTTGTGACGACAGTCGCATCGTACGGAGGAATGAACCCTTTGAGCATCTTGCTGGCACACGTTGCGGGTTGGCCTCGTTCGCAGATCACATCTTTGACAGCGACGGGAACCCCAGCCAACGGCCCGATGTCGTCACCGCTGGCGCGTCTGGCGTCAATTTCAGCCGCCTGTTTCAGGGCGTATTCTCGGTCGACATGGACAAACGCCCCCAATGTCGAATCCTGGGCTTGGATCGAATCCAGAAAGGCAGTTGTCGTCTCGACACTGCGAATCTCGCCAGCCTGCAACTGACGAACGAGTGATGAAAGGGGAAGAGCGGTGATCTGAGAAGACACAAAAGACCTCATCGGCCATGAAAGTTCTGGGAATACAACATTGAAGCGGCGGGCATCTTATCCGGGACGCGGAAATGATGCACGCGCACACCCAATCTGACGAATGCTGTCCGCGATCACTGACGCCTACCTGGCGCGCGGATTAGGGTCAGTGAACGGGGGACGTTCAAAAGTCTGGCCGTCGCCTGTCACACGTGGGTCGCCAACCTGCATCAGAGTAATCATCAGGCGCTGGGCGAGTTCCTGTTTGGTTTTTGCATAGGCGGGATCATCTGCGACATTCTTGATCTGGTCAGGATCCTTGCTCAAATCAAAAAGTTCCTCGCCCGGTCGTTTTCCGAAGGCGTAGTTGTAGTGCCACTTCCATTCGGAGTCGTTGCGGTGGGCAATCAACCAAGCCTTTGTCGGGCTGGCATCCATGTCGGGAAAGGCCACGTGTGTATTGTTTGACAGAACATCGGCACTTGGGGCTTTGGTCTCAGTCACTTCGTGAGGCCCACCCAGTGGCCAGCGATCGGGCTTAAAATTGCGAATGTACAGAAAGTCCTTCGTGCGGAACGAACGTTGAGGGTAGGGGAGATTGTCGTCGCGCGCCCCGGCCACATGTCGTTCCCGACCCGTGATGACCCAGGTCCGCGTGGGATCAATCTGGCCGGACTTGTCAGACTTCAACAGGGGAACCAGGCTGCGGCCGTTCATCCCTTCCGGAAGACGGGCTCCCCCGGCTTCAACAAACGTCGGGGCCAGATCCATCAGATTGACAAAATCATCGACGACGCGACCACCCGGTTGACCAGGCCATGATGCGATCAAAGAGACGCCGACACCGAAGTCGTAGAGGTTACACTTCCCTCCGGGAAATCCCGGAGCACCATGATCGCCACTGATGACAATCAGCGTCCGATCCAGTTCGCCCGCTTCTTCGAGTTGCTTTAAGAGCACTCCGATGGCGGCATCGTAGGCCTGTATTTCACCAAGATAATCGGCGAAATCTTCGCGAATTTCGGGAACATCCGGCAGAAACTTGGGAAGCTTTCCCTTCAGTGAATCGGGGTCGATCCCCCACAAGGCCTTTCCTGAGCCCTTCACCCATAGCCGGTGAACATTGGTCGGGCCAAACCAGTAGCAGAACGGCTGCTGAGCAGGGCGAGCGGCCAGGAAGGCATCGAAGTTTCCTTTGACGTTGGAGTACATGCGCTGTCGAGCATCGTCGAGAGAAACGCCCTCACTAACCAGTTTCGTGACGTTCTCTGAAAAATTATTGAATGCTCCACCCGCTTTTTCGAAGGCAAATTTTCCCGCACCGAACGGGGCATCACTGGGAGTCCCCGGACTCCAGACTTTGTAGGTCTCGCCGATGTGAAAACCGGCATCTTTCAGCAGCAATGGAAAGCTGGGGATCGAGGAATCCCATTGAGCCCCCTGCAAAATTGCTCCGCGGCCCGTGTTGAAAAAGTAACGTCCGGACAGCAGGGCACTGCGGCACGGAGTACACGACGGAGCGTTCACATATGCTCTGCGAAACACGGCACCTCGCCGAGCCACTCGATCGATATTCGGAGTGTTAACGATCTGACACGGTGATGGTTGCGATTCGATCTCGCCGTAGATACTGGCATAGCGTCCCCAGTCATCCGCGAAACAAAATAGAATGTTGGGGCGATCGATCGTCTGAGCGGAGGTATTGCCTGAAAGGCATGAGACTGCCATCAAGCCTACGATCGCAGATACGAAAATTCTTTTTACCAAAACCATATTTGATCTCTT
>CAIWEX010000069.1 GCA_903911795.1 uncultured Schlesneria sp. | reverse complement strand
GTTTGAAGCAGGCTGCCGTCGAAGCGGAAAAAGCCTTCAACAACGCCGGCGTGTACCTCGAAAAGTACATCGAAAACCCCCGACACGTTGAAGTTCAGATCATCGCGGATCTGCATGGTGAAGTTGTTCACCTTTGGGAACGTGATTGCTCAACACAACGTCGCCATCAGAAGTTGATCGAAGAGTCGCCCGCTCCCAACCTGCCTCAGGCAGTGCGTGAAGACATTTGCAAGGCGGCCGTGCGACTGATCAAGTCAGCCAACTACACGAACGCCGGGACGGTCGAGTTCATCGTCGACAAGGACAACCAGTTCTACTTCATCGAAGTGAACGCTCGTATCCAGGTGGAACACCCTGTGACCGAAATGGTGACCGGATTTGACCTCATTCAGCAGCAAATTCGCGTTGCTGCGGGTGAACCCTTGCCGTGGAAACAGAAGGCCGTTCCCTGCAATGGTCACGCGATCGAAGTTCGCATCAACGCCGAAGATCCCGAGAACGATTTCCGCGGTTCGCCCGGCCGAATCACAAAACTGCGAGTTCCCGGGGGCAACGGCGTACGCTGGGACTCACATGTCCACGAAGGATATGTCGTCGGTCCCTACTACGATTCCATGATCGGCAAACTGATCGTCCACAAGCCCACTCGCGTCGAAGCAATCGCCTGTATGAAACGCTGTCTGGACGAATTTGTCGTGGAAGGGATCAAAACCACGATTCCATTGCTCAAGCGCATTCTGAACAATTCGGCCTTTGTGGAAGGCCGGATGGATACAACTTTTATCGAACAAAAGCTGCTGGTAAAGTAACTCATGACTCAATCACACACATCGGTTCCCAAGCGTCAATTCAAGAAGGTCGCGATCCTGTTTTCCGGGGGCCCAGCCCCCGCCGCCAATGCGGTGATCTCAACGGCTGCAGCCAGTTTTATGCGCCGCGGGACAGAAGTCGTCGGAATCCGCCACGGATATTCGAAGCTCGAAAAATACGACCCTGCACATCCACTGGTCGAAGACGAAGACTATCTCGTTCTGGACGAACAGGCCCTGAAGCGAACCCGTAATACTGGCGGGATCCTGATGGGGACTGCACGGGCCAACCCGGGCAAGTCTGTATCACATCCATCGCATCTTTCTGACCCTGAACGAACCAGCCGTCTGCGTGCCTCGTACGATGCGCTGCGTTCAATCGGCGTCGAAGCACTGATTTCAATCGGTGGTGATGACACCCTGAAAACCGCCAACAAGTTCCAGTTGTTTCAGAATTTTCTTCCGGCCGATTTGCCACGGATCCCAGTTGTTCATCTCCCCAAGACAATCGACAACGACTACTTCGGGATCGACTTCACATTCGGCTACTTTACCGCTGTCGACGTGATGGCCAACGAAATTCGCAATCTGCTGGCCGATGCCGAAGCCAACGCCGCGTACTTCATCGTTGAAGCGATGGGCCGCAGTGCCGGTTGGCTCGCCTACGGGGCCGCCATTGCTGGTGAAGCGAGTCTGGTGCTGAGCGTTGAAGATATCCCTCCGGAAGAACGATCGATCGAAAGAACCGTCGTTGACGAAGCCGGTGCATTTATGGGCTACGACGATATCCGTAATCCGGGTGAGCGGATCGTTGAGCACGAGATCATGGACCATGAACTGTTCGTCAATAGACTGGTGAATACGGTTCGCGTCCGCGAAAACCACGGCCGTAAGTTCGGCGTCATCGTTATGGCTGAAGGTCTGGCTGAGTTGCTTCCTGCGAAGTACCTTGTCGGCATCAAGCGGGACGATCATGGACACATCAAGGTGTCGGAAGTTGACCTGTACCGCAAAGTCGCCAAGTGGGTTGGCGGCCGTTACAAGGAACTTTCGGGCAAGGAAAAGAAGTTCACTCCGTTGCAGTTGGGCTACGAAACCCGCTGCGCCCGGCCACTGGCGATCGACGTGATCCTCGGCAGTCAACTGGGTGTCGGAGCTTATCGAGCCCTCGCCGAAGAAGGCCTGAGCGGTGTGATGGTCTCGGTCGAAGGCCAGATGCAGCTGAAATACGTCCCGTTTGAGCAACTCGTTCGTCAGGCCGATCTCGTTACCGAAGTTCGGCATATCATCCCAGGTTGCGATTTCCACCTGCTGGCACGGTTCCTGGAACACTACCCAGGTCACAAGTAAGTCGGATGGTGCTGCACAAACAATTGAGACGCACCGGAGCCAGCAGACAGACGCTGTTGCCGGTGCGTTTTCACTTTTCGGCTCAGCGTTTATCCTGATGCCCGCGTTGCGGCCAGAAACCGAAACCAGGCACGATCCCGCCGCATCGGTTGTTCCTGTTTTCACTCCTGTGTATCCCGTGATTTCCAGGAGCTTGTTCGTGTTTTTCAGGGGGACATTTCGCGTGTAGCCACCCGCCCCCTGAACGTTGAATCCATGTTGCCGCGTCTCGTCTGATCAAACAACGATCTTTCAAAAGCCGAGATAATTGATAAGATCCTGCCGAGTTCTTTGGCGGAATTCCTCAAATGCAATCGGATCAAGCAATGCGGAAGACCCTTTTTCGCCTCTTCGTCGTCTTGACCGTATTCTCGTGTGGAGCGCATGTCAGTAATGCCGACGCGCCTGACTATTCAAAGGTAGACTTTTCAACCGTTATCGGAACAGTGGAAAAGTTCGAAAAAAACTATCTGACCATAAGCTTCACAGAGGTCGTCAAGACGGGGCCTCATTTCTTTCTGAGCAACCCAGATCCCGATCCTCACCCTGCGCCTCTTCAGCCTTCTGGGCCGACTCTTTCAGGCGAATTTTCGAGACGTAACCCACCGAGGATTTCAGAAAAGATCATGGTCCTCAAAGTGTCTGACGCGAGCACATTCCATCTCGTCGTTTCAGGCAACGGCTCAGGCAATTCGGTAGTCACTCAAGAATC
>CAIWEX010000068.1 GCA_903911795.1 uncultured Schlesneria sp. | reverse complement strand
TTATCAGCGGTATGTCCTTCCCTACACACGTCAGGTGATTCAGGGGATTCAACCTGGGACACCGGTCATCAACTTCCTGACTGGCAACCCGGCGTTACTCCCTTTGTTACGTCAAACCGGGGGCGATGTTTTTGGACTGGATTGGCGCGTCGATCTCGCCGATGGATGGCAAACGGTGGGATACGACGTGGGCGTCCAGGGAAATCTCGACCCCGTTTCGCTGATGGCTGATCTACCGACTCTGCGAGCGCGAGCAAAGCAGGTTTTGGACGCCGCCGCAGGGAGACCAGGACACATTTTTAATCTGGGACATGGTGTGTTTCCCGAAGTTCCACCGGATAGTGTCAAAGCACTCGTGGAGATGGTGCACGAAATGGGACGGAAGTAGTGGCAGGTCGACGCATTGCAGTAATTGGCGGCGGGTTGTCTGGACTCGCCGCAGCCCATCGATTGATCGAGCTGACGGGGGAGGCCGCTTCGGTCGAAACGACTCTGTTTGAAGCAAGCCCTCGTCTGGGAGGGATCGTTGGAACTCTGCAAATCGGCGATTATCTGGTCGATACCGGCGCCGACAGCTTTCTGACGAACAAGCCGGGGGCCGTGGGACTCTGCAAGCGACTTGGTCTGGAGCATCGGCTGGTTGCGACCGATCCGAGGTATCGCGGCGCACACGTTCTGTATGACGGGCGTCCCGTCCGAGTCCCCGATGGTTTTCAACTGGTCAGCCCGTCAGCCGTGTGGCCGATGGTGACCACGCCCCTCTTATCGCCGTGGGGCAAGCTGCGGATGCTGATGGAATGCCTGGTTCCGCGAGGTCATTTCGCCGACGAAAGCCTGGCTCACTTTGTCAGACGTCGATTGGGACGTGAGGCACTGGATCGGCTCGTTCAACCGCTGGTCGGCGGGATCTATACGTCCGATCCCGAAAAGTTGAGCATGGCGGCCACGATTCCACGGTTTCTGGAAATGGAAGCCGAGTACGGCAGCCTGATCCGAGCGGCCTTTGCTCAGAAGAAACGCGACAAACAAGCCGCCTCAAAGCCCTCAGACACAACGTCCAGCGGTGCTCGATATGGGCTGTTCGCTGCTCTGGCAGGCGGAATGGAAGAACTAGCCGCTGCACTGCGATCCCGAGTCGAGGCGGGCTGCCGAGTCCGGAAAGAGACGCCCGTTATATCGATTCATGCTACGAATGACGCAGCAAACAACGGACGAACTGGTTATCGCATCTCGTTGAAGAACGCTCCGGATGAAGACTTCGATGCCGTGATTGTGGCAACGACAGCCCATCAGGCTTCAAGACTGCTGTCAGGACTAAATGTAACGATGTCGTCAGAGTTGCAGGGGATTGAATACGCGTCGAGTGCGATTGTCGTTTCTGCCCACAAGTTGTCGAATGTCCGACATCCGCTGAATTCGTTTGGCCTGGTGGTTCCGCACTGTGAACGTCGACGCATTTTGGCGACATCATTTTCCAGTCGCAAATTTCCAGTTCGAGCCCCCGCCGATTCCGTGCTGATGCGAACCTTCGTCGGTGGAGCCATGCAACCGGAGCTTTACGATCTGGAAGACGATCAACTGAAGCAACTCGTCTCCGAAGAGTTGCGAGACATCTTCGGAGTCCAGGGGGCACCCGAATTCGCACTGGTCGTACGGTATCCCCGCGCGATGCCTCAATATCACGTTGGGCATCTTGATCGAGTCGCCCGAATTGATGCTCAGGCATCCTTACATCCGGGCCTGGCCTTCGCCGGCAACGCGTTACGCGGTGTTGGAGTCCCGGACGCGATCTCCAGCGGGGAGTCTGCTGCTGAGTCGGTCCTGAAGTGACCTGTCTGTCGTGTCGACCTTTCTATTTCGGAAGGGCGTGAACCGTGTACCAGGCTTCGCGGTGAAGCAGCTTTTCGCCCGTCTCGGAACTCAATTGACCGAGATCCATTTCATAGACCATGCCGTTCGGATGGACCTCAACCGGTAATGTCAGCGTGATTGTTTTGCGATCTGAGGAAAGTTCTGCCTGCTCGACAGGAATGACTTTCTCGTCCGTTGGATTCGCACCGTAATTGCTGGTGTATGGAAAGTAGTAGCGTTTGAAGCGAATTTTGTCGGGCTGAAGCTTTGTCTCGGGCGACAACGGTTTCGTGAGTTGTACAACGAATCCGGTGCCACCTTTGCGGAGACGCATCGATTCAATGGCCAGCGGTGTCTTACCGTCAAAGGCGAGACGGGTGAGGCCTGACGTTAAAGAAGCCATGTAGAGTTGATGGTCGGGCCCGAACTTCATCCGTTCGCAGCCCAGTGGCTGGCCATCAACAAACCGGAAGCAGGCTCCCTGATACTCACCGTTCACCTTTTCCAGGGCGACTCGCAGGATACCCGGATTGGCACCGTAACCGACATCTCCTACGAACATCTGGTCGGCAAATGGACCGAACTTCCCCTGCGTGGTGTCACAAACCGGGCCTGAACTGCTGCGACTCAGGTTGTATGGAAGCCAGACGGTACTTTTACCATCAGGATACGTCTCTTTCGGCAGAGCATCTGCTTTTGTTTCCGGGTGGCCGTAAAATCGGCCGGGGACCACATGTGCCAGCTTACAGGCCTGAATCCAGTCCCCCTGATTATCGGTATAGAAAATATCACCATTGGGGCCGTGACCAATTCCGTTGGGGGTGCGACAACCTCTGGCCATCTCTTCCAGTTTCTCGGTGTCGTGGGAGACTCGCATCACCGATCCACGCCAGCGGCCGAGGCTGACCAGACCTGGATGAGTCCAGAAGTTGCCGGTGTTCAGCGTGAACCACAGATTTTTCTGAGGATCAGTCGCCAGGCCGAAACAGTATTCGTGCCAGCCGGTCGACAGCCCCCAGCCGGTTGCCACGGTTCGAAACTGATCGACCACTCCATCACCATCGCGATCGATCAATTCGGTGATTTCGGGCTTTTGAGCAACGTACAACCGGCCATCGACAATGGCGAGGCCAATCGGGTGGTAGAGTCCGGTCGCATATCGTTGCCACTGAACCTGGCTTGGTCGCCCGACAGGTGGACTCCGCGTGCGCCAGATCTGTCCTTCTGTCATCGCGATGGCATACATTGTCCCATCATCACCAAATGCGATATCTGATGGTCGGCAACTGGGGAAGGGAGTCGGAATCGATTCCAGGACATACCCCGGTCCGGCATCCGGCCGGATCGCACCGATCGCGTTTTCAAATGCGGCCCGACCGCTTTCGTCCCCGACCTTGGTCCATGACTGACCGTCGTTTGAGACTTCGATTCGATAGGCATTCGGCAGTCGATCACGGCATTGTCCCGTTCGGTCGCGAGCCCAGACAATCTTGCGAAACTCCTGAGGCTCCGTGAATTCGATCTGCGCCCAACCTCCACCCCGTTCCGCACTGATCCAGCTATGGTTGTTGCCGAGTTTTCCGTCGTTCAAATGGGGGATTTGGTGAATGGGGTATCCTGCGATTACTGTCGAGGCACTCGCCTTCCCTTTCAATGCCAGGTTCACAGTCAGATCGGCACCGTACACTTCCAGTTCATCGAGGCCCGGTTCGGAGTCATCGGTCGTATGGGTGACCACGAACCGCAGGAATTTTCCTTTGGCTGGCGAGAATTCGTCGATGTTTTCCTTGGGATTCACACCGGGTCGCAGGTTGGCGACGGGTGCCACAGGCGTGTC